>JAGRBM010000515.1 GCA_020434085.1 Chrysiogenia bacterium
CAACACTTTTCAAACAAATGTACGACACAAGACCACGAGCCACACGCTTTGGTCCCTTCCGTGGCCCATAAAACCGGCAAGCTGGAAGTGTGTGGGCGCGCAACCCCGCACACTCACCGGAGAGTGCAAAGGAATGCATTTCCGGGGGGGGCAAGCGGCGGAGCGGACGGGACTCGAAATCGGGAACTGCTTGGGTCCTTGGCGGTGCCCGAGGGACGTATAGAGTGGCTCCAGCCTCGCGGAAACTTTATCGGCAGGGTTAGACGGTCTGCATCACCACGTAGCAGGCTGCGCCTGTTCAGCCCGCTTCGCGCTCTTTCGAGGCAAGCGGGAAGAGCGAGTCAATACGGGAGAGTTCGGTCTCGAAGCGCGACTCGATTTTGACGAGGATCTTGCCGAGCGATGCCTGTTCTTC
This sequence comes from Chrysiogenia bacterium, assembly GCA_020434085.1. Lineage (NCBI taxonomy): Bacteria > Pseudomonadati > Chrysiogenota > Chrysiogenia > Chrysiogenia bacterium. The sequence goes on from JAGRBM010000515.1 coordinate 416, forward strand.
GGGGGTAAGCGCGTCGAGCAGGTGGCGGAAGAAGACAAGAGGGGAATCGGGCAGGGCCTGGCCGATGTCGTCGGCCTTGTCGGTGAGCCGCAGCTTGACCGAGCGACGGTCGGCGCTGCTCTGGACGCGGCGAACGAGGCCGTCTCGCTCCATGCGGTCGATGAGACTGCTCACGGTGCTCTGATTGAGGTGCAGGCGCTTGGCGAGCTGGGTGATGTTGATGTCGCCGGCCTGCCGAAGGGCCTGGATCGCCGTGAACTGGAGCATGGTGACGCCGTGCACCTGCGTGACGGCCGCCTGGCGCTTGCGCACGCGCGCAATCAGTCCGACCAGCCGTTCGACAACGTCATCAAGAGGATCGTTCTTGCTCTTCTTCGGGCTCACTCGCTCACCTCGCCCCTCGCCCTCCCGTTGACCTTCTTGAATATAGCCGATTGGCCTGGCCGTGCCGACCCTAGAGATTCGGCATCACTTCCTTTGCGTAGAGCTCCATGGAGCGCCGCACCTGCTCGGTGGGAATGGCGCCGATGTTGAAACCGCCGATGAAGTAGTTTCCGCCGGACTTCACGAAGGGTTTGAGTTCCTTGATGATCGTCTCGGGAGAGCCGCAGATGAAGGCCCCGATGTCCTCGCCCGAGAGGCGCGCCATCTTGTCCTCCCCCTCGGCCAGCTGGATGCTCTTGAGTAGCCCCTCCACGAGGCGCTCACCCGACTGCATGAAGGCGCCGATGGTCTTCACGAATGCCGGCTGCCCCACGGCACGGGCCTCCTCATCAGTCTCGGCCACGTAGAGCCACTTGAAGAACGGCACGGTGCTGCTCTCGGGCTTGATGCCGCTGTCATGGATGATTCCCAGCACTTTCTGGAAGGCCTTGAGCGAAAAACCCGCGGTCGCCATCACGGTGTGGCGATGCTTGATCGTCCACTCGATGGTCGAGGGGTTGGCCGTCGTCACCCAGATGTCGGGATGCGGCTGCTGGAGCGGCTTTGGAACGACCTGCACGTCCTTGTACTGATAGTACTTACCCTCATGGGAGAACTTCTCGCCGGTCCAGGCCTTCTGCACAATGTCGCAGATCTCGCGCAGCCGCTCGCGGTTTTCCTCGATGTCGAAGTTGAGTTTCTCGAACTCGTACTTTCGGTAACCCGCCCCACAACTGAAGGAGAAACGCCCTCCCGATAGGATGTCCAGCATGGCACAGTCCTCGGCCAGGCGCAGCGGCTCGGCCAGTGGCGAGACGATGCACTGGGGCGCCAGCTTGATGCGGCTCGTTCGGGCTGCCACGTAGGCCAGAAAGATTTCCGTGCGCGGCATGATGCCGTAGTGCTTTGAGAAGTGGTGTTCGGCCGGGTGGATCCCCTCGAAGCCCAGCTCTTCGGCGAGGACGCATTCCTCGACCGCCTCGCGGTAAAGCTGGTCCACTTCCTTTTTGTTGAGTGTTTCAAACAGGTGAAAGATCCCTGATTTGAGCATTTGATTACCCCTCCTGATTCCCCGCTCGCTCAGGCGAGCTCCATGTAGACGTTTTTGACCTGCGTGAATTCCTCGAGGACGTTGTGCCCGCCCTCGCGTCCGATTCCCGATTGCTTGTAGCCCCCGAAGGGCGCGGCATTGGGGATGGTTCCCCAGCCATTGACCCACACGATGCCGGCCTCCAGCGCGCGGGCAACCTTGTGAGCGCGGTTGACGTCGCTGGTCCACACCCCCGCAGCCAGCCCGTAGGGCGTGTTATTGGCCCACTCGATCACTTCATCGACCTTCTCGAAGGGCCAGACGTTCATTACCGGCCCGAAGATTTCCTCGCGCGCCATCTCGCAGGAGGGATCAGCCTCGGCAAAGATTGTCGGCTCGACGAAGAAGCCCTCCGCGAGCTTGCCGTCCTTGCGCCCGCCGCCGGCAATGAGCTTCGCGCCGGACTTCTTGCCGCCCTCGATGAAACCCATCACCCGGTCGAGCTGGGCCTTTGAGACCAGCGGGCCGATGATCGTCCCCTTGCTCAGGGGATCACCCACCGCGAGGCTTTTGAGCATGTTCTTGAAGTTGTTCACCATCGTCTCGTAGATGGGCTCTTCGACGTAGACGCGTGTTCCGGCCGCGCAGGCCTGGCCCGTGAGCGCGAAGCACCCGATGAGCGAGCCCATCGTTGCCTTGCCCATGTTGGCGTCCTTGAAGATAATGTTGGGCGACTTCCCGCCCAGTTCCAGCGCGACGGGCTTGAGGTTCTTCGCCGCCGAAGCCATCACCCGGCGCGCGGTGGGGCCGCCGCCGGTAAACGTAATCTTGTCCACGCCCGGATGTTCGCAGAGCGCGCCGCCCACCGAGCCATCTCCAGTCACGACGTTGATCACGCCCCTGGGAAAGCCCGCCTGCTCTGCCAGTTCGGCAAAGCGAAGCGAAGTCCACGAGGCAAGCTCCGAGGGTTTGAGCACGACGGAATTGCCCGTCGCCAGCGCGGGGCCGAGCTTGGAACCCAGAAAGAGCATCGGCGTGTTCCAGGGGATGATGACTGCGACGACGCCGTAGGGGTCGCGCAGGTTGTAGCTGAAGTGCCCCTCGGACTGGCCGGTCAGCGGCACCACCTCGCCGTAGATTTTGTCCATCCACGAGGCGAAGTACTCGAGGTTCCGGTAACAGGCCTTGATAGCAAAAGACTTCGAGACCTGCAGCGGCATGCCCATGTTCAGGCTTTCGAGCTCGCAGAGTTCCTTTTCGTTTCCCTGCACCAGCGCGGCGAGTTTCAGGATGCATTCGCGCCGCTTGTTGGTGCTCAGTGCGCGCCAGGCCTTGAAACCCGCGCGTGCAGCGGCAACAGCGTCGTCCACGTCCTGCGGGGTTGCCTGCCCCACCGTCCCGATTTGCGCGCCCATAGCCGGATCGACGACGGGGAGTGCGTCCTTACACGCGCGCCACTCACCACCGATCCAGATACGGTTGAAGCGCGCGACGTTGAGTTCCTTGACGGTTTCGCTGTGGTCGATGCTCATGCGTGTCTCTCCTCCGGCGTTCAGGCGGCCAGGTCGATGCTCGCGCGCGAAATACTCTTGCCGCCCTTGCCAAACTGGTCGGCATCGGCGAAGGCTTCGTTGATCTGTTCGAGCGAATATTTCACCGGCACAGACGTGAGCGGGTACCGGTCGCGTGCCCGTATCAGGAAATCGAGCGCTTTCTTCAGAATGATCGCCGGATAGAGCGAGACGCCCACGATGGAGCGGTTGCCACCGACGAGGATGGAAGGATCTTCCTTGTAGAAGGCCTTGGGCGTGATATTGCCGAGTGTAAGGTAGCGTGCGCCGCGACCCATCATACGCACGCCCTCGGGCATGACCTCGGGCCGGCCAACGACTTCTACAACGAGGTCAGATCGGAAGAGCGTCG
>JAGRBM010000516.1 GCA_020434085.1 Chrysiogenia bacterium
TCCGAGCGCGAACTCACCACAATGACCGGCAGCGGCCTGGACTGAGTTACCAGCCGAAGGAAGGTAAACCCGTCCATGCCGGGCATTTCCAGATCCAGCGTGATGACATCAGGGCTGAACTCGTAGAGCTTCTTGAGGGCGTCCTCGCCGTTGCGGGCCTTGGCAACGACTTCGATGTCGCGACTCTTTTCGAGCATGTCGGTGAGGATGCGGCGGTTGTAGGCCGAATCGTCCACCACCATGACGCGGATGGGGTTGGCGCTCATTGCTCTTCCCCCTTACCGGTGACTGGTTTCTGATAGACCATGTCACCCTGAAAGTGGCGAAGCGCAAAGCTGGTGCTCAGATTCACCAGCGATTCCGAGTGCCCCAGAAACAGGAAGCCGCCGGGCTTGAGCTTTCGGTAGAAAAGATCCACGACTTTTCGTTTGGTCGCCTGGTCAAAGTAAATGAGCACGTTGCGGCAGAAGATCGCGTCGAGCCCGTGAAAGAGCGCATGGCGCATCGGATCAGTCAGATTGAGCGCGGAGAAGGTAACCCTGCGCTTCAGGTCCTCGCTGACCAGCTTGCGCCCGTCCCCGTCGCGGGTGAAGTAGCGATCCGAGCCCATCGGCATTTCCTCGCGAAAGGAATGGGGCCCGTAACTCCCCCCGCGGGCCTGCTGGAGCGCCCGGATCGAGATGTCCGTCGCCATGATGCTCCACTGCCAGTTTCGCAGCTTCTCGAAGTCCGAGAGAATGATTGCCAGCGTGTAAGCCTCTTCCCCGGTTGCGCAGCCGGCGCTCCAGACCTGCAGGGTATGGTCGCCGCGCTTCCTGTTGTGCGCAACGAGCTCCGGCAGCACGTCGCGCGAGAAGACATCGAGCTGATACTTTTCGCGGAAGAAATAGGTCTCGTTCGTGGTCAGCAGTTCGACCACCTGGCCGAGTTCATTCTCACGTTCGGGGTCGAAGCGCAGGAACTGCTCGTACTCGCCAAAGGAACGAAGCATCCGCTGCTGCACGCGACGCCCCAGTCGCCGCTCAAGCATGTATTTGAGATGATCGTCGAAATAGATACCGCAATAGCCGTTGATCAGATCCCGCAGCAGACGGAATTCCTCTTCACTCATTCGCGGGGGTGAGCGGTATTCGGCCATTGCCCTGCCCCCTAGCTGTCCGTGCTGCCGAGAAGCGCACTCGTCAGGGCCTTCTGTACCAGGCCGTCACGTTCCTCATCCAGCAGCCGGGCCAGCAGGTCGCGGGCCTTCTCGGTTCCGATTTTTCCAAGCAGCGACGCAGCATGGGAGCGCACGTTCCAGTGTTCGTGTTTGGCCAGTCGCGCCAGCACGCCTCCCACGAGCGATTCATGGTCCTTCATCGTGCGTCCGAGCACCGTCAGGGCCGAGATCAGGATGTCCGGGTCGGAGTGATCGAGCAGCTCCAACGCCCGGTCGGAGGCTCGCTGGGCCGAGACCTCTTCGAGGGCTTCGAGTGCCCGAGCGGCCAGCACCGGATGGAGCTGGGGATCGGAAAACGCGCGTTCGAGAATATCGAGCGCCGCGTCCGTACCGATCCGCCCCAGCGAGCGCGCGGCTTCGGAGCGAACCCACAGGTCCGGGTCCTTGAGCGCGGCCTTGAGGGCTTTCAGGGTTTCCTCCCCGTCGTAGCGTCCCAACGCAAAGGCCACCGTGCGGCGAACCCCGGGGTTCTCATCCGCGATCGCGCGCGCCAGCCCCTGTCCTGCTTCGGCCAGATGGGCCGCCGCCAGTGCCTGCGCCGCGGCGGCACGCACCTGGGCGTCCACATCCCCGAGCGCCAGCAGCAGCCGCTCAATCACCGATTCATCGCCGGCCACCTGACCGAGCACGCGCACACTGGCCGCCCGGAGGCCCGGATCGGTGGAGGCGAGGCCCGCCTGAATGGCGTCCACAACGAGTTCGGGGTGGTCGGTGCCGATGCTCTCGAGCGCGATCTCGGCTGCCTCGCGCACGTCGGGATAGGCATGCTGCAGAAGTCCGGCCAGATCGGGAACGCTCTGCGCATCACCGAGATCGCCCACCGCCTCAGCAGCAGACCGCAGAAGCCTGCCGTTGTCGGAACGAAGTGAGCGATGCAGCAGTGGCAGTGCCGGCGTAAAATGCGCCTTTCCAAAGGCCAGGGCGGCAACCGCCTGAGCGTTGGCTTCAAGCTTGTCGAAACGCGAGAGCCAGTCCTCCAGTGCGTTTGGCTGCATGAAGGCCAGAGACTCGCGCAGTGGGCGGTAGACCCCCTCGTCGTTGATGAGCTTGAGCAGGGGATCGACTGTGCCCGGACGGCTGGCCGCGCCAATGATTGCCACGACGGCGCAGCGCACATCCTGGTCGTGCGAAGAGAGCGACTCGGCCAGGGTGTCAAGTTGTGCGTCGTCGAGTTCGGTGCGAAGCAGCTCCACAATGCGTGGGCGCACCGCGTCCCCCTTCTTCACAACCGTCGCCCACAGCGCCCGGAGCGCAGCCTCACGGCTCGAACGGGTTGAATCCTTGAGCCCCTCCACCATCAGTGCCACGCCGCCGGGATACTCGCCGCTGCTCATGACATCGAACACGGCCTTGCGAAGAATGCTTTGGGAGAGAAGGCGCTCGAGCGTGGGGAGCGGGATGAGCGCTGCCTGACTGGCAAGCGCCTCCAGGGCGGCAAAACGCAGCGCCAGTTCATCGGATTCAAGGCAGCGGATCAGTGCTTCGGCCGCATGGGGGCCGCGAAACCGGCCGAGATTCTCGACCGCGCCGGTGCGCACATTCTCAACCGGGTCGGCCAGTGCTGCGATCAGGGCGGGCAACACCCGGGGATCTCCGATTTGTCCAAGAATGTTGCAGCAAAAGAGCCGCACATCGCCGTCGGGATTTTCCAGGGCTGTGAGCACCGGTTCGACCGAGACGTCGCCAAAGGCGACAAGCGATTCCATGGCCGCATTGCGAAGCCCCGCGTTGTCGGGAGCGCCGACAAAACCGATGAGCGTATCGAGTAACTCGGGCGTGGGCTCAAGCAGCAGCACGCCTTCGGTGCCGGCTTTGCGCACCCGCCAGTTGGGATCGGCCAGGGCCGCGAGGAAAGCCTCTGTGCCCTCCGCGGGACGCTCCTGAAGGCCCTGCAGCGTCTGAATCCGCTCCTCTTCGGAGAGCGCGGCCAGGCGGTCCGTCCATGATTTCCCCTCGCTGCTCACTGGTCTGCTCAGGCGCCCCCTACTTCGGCCTTTTTCGACTCAATCAGGCGTCGTAACTCCTCGCCCAGGAAGTCGCTTTGCTGACGCACGCTCTCTTCCACGCGCTGGGCAAATACCTCGCGCGCTTCAGCCACTTCATTGGCGAGCTTCTCGTCGAGGTTCCCCTCGCGAATGCCCTCTTCAATCAGGTCCTGGTTGTAGAGCGCAATGTCGGAAACGATGATGCGCGCCAGACGCCGCGCCTTTTCCACCTTTTCGTTGTCGCCCGACTGGTCCCCCGCCGGCACACTGGGCTCGGCCGCCAGCATCGCATCGCGCTGGGAGTCGTTCATCTGCGGAGTCTCGATCGCCTCGGCAGAGAACCAGGGCTCGGGCGCCGTCGGTGAGGGCGCGCTCTTCCCGGTTCCATGCACGTCGAGCAGCAGGTTGTTGATCTTCGGAACCAGCAGGTCGGGAATGTGGTGTTTCTCGACATAGTCGTCGGCGCCATAGAGCTGACTCGGTCGGCGCTTGTAGCGGGTCTTGTCGTAGACCGAGGCAATCAGGATGATCTTCGTGCCCGCGATGGCCGGTTCGGCGCGAACTTTCTCCGCGACCTCGAATCCGTAGAGCCCGGGCAAGGCCACGTCGGCCACCAGGACGGCGGGACGGCCGGCCAGCAGGCGCTGCCAGGTATCGTCACCATCGGGGCTCTCGTCGATTCTGTAATCGGTCTGGGACTCGATCACCGATCGAATCATCTGGCGATATTCTTCGTTTTCGCTGCCGATCAGCACATGCACCTTGCCGTCCGTAGCGGGCGCGGCGGCCGGCGCAGCCGCCGAGGGAGCCTGAGGCGGCGGCGCCACCGGAGCGGACGCGGGTGCGACCGGTGCAGGCGCGGATGCGGCAGGCGCAGCCGGCGGCGGAGCCGCTGGAGCGGGCGCCGCAGCAGGCACCTTCAGCTTGACCA
>JAGRBM010000517.1 GCA_020434085.1 Chrysiogenia bacterium
CGGCACGATTTCGAATCCGTCATAGATTGCCGGATCTTCGATCGGGTCTTCGGTTCCGGTGGGCAGGTTCTGGGCATCGTTGAGGTCGCCCACGGGAAGCGCTACCGGCGCGGAGGGAACGATGCGCTTGCTGCGCTCGACCGTGCTTGTGACGCTCACCAGATCCCACAGGAAGGACATCTCGGGGGGCACGTCGACGAGGAAGCTCGTCACCGGCAGGCTCGGCTCACCGGCCGCGCCCATCTGCGCGTAACCGGCGATGTTCACCACGTCATAGGTCGTCTCGCCAAGGTCCACCGTGCTCCACTCGGCGGGTGGCACGGTGATCTCGATGTCGAGACCCAGGGCGCCGCCCTCGCCTTCGGTGCGGTTCACGACAATCTGGCCGCTGCCGGCCACGGGCGTGCCGCCCTCGGCCCACTCGGGGGGCGCGCTGTCGGGGAAGATCGGGTTTGTCAGGTATTCAGAAGAAACCTCCGGCGCGCTGAGACCCGGATTGGTCCAGGCCTCCACGGGCCCATAGGTATGGGTGTTGCCGCTGTACTCGACTTCTTCGAGCAGGTAGTAGTAGGTCGTCTCGGGCTCCACGAAATCATCGGCAAAGAGATAGGCGCCGCCCAGGTCGCTGTAGCCAAGGCCCGAGATCAGCCCCGAGTTGATCTGCACGAAGCCGCCGTTGGGGCGCGTCGAGCGGTAGATATTGAAACCGTGCGTGCCGATTTCCTGCCCCGTGGTCCAGCGGATGTGGACTGCGTCCTCGTATCCGAGCGCGTCGAAGGCGAGCAGCTCGACGGCCGCAGCCGAGGAAATCGCGAACTGGAAGGTGCAGCCCGTCTCCACGCCGTTGGACTCGTAGGCCTTGATGCACACGGTGTAGGCGCCGGGCTCACGCGCCTGCAGGGGCAGCGCCAGCTCGTACCAATAGCCCGCGTTGTCGCCCGCATCGTTGTAGACCAGCGGGAGGATCATGTCCTCGATGGGAACGACGTCGTTCATCATCGTCATCGGGTTGTAGACAATGGTATTGAGCAGGTCGCCGTAATCGGTCGGACCCGAGGGCATCGCCGGCTCCTTGCCCCAGACGGTGATGCGCGCGTCCTCGAGCGAGAGCAGGCCGCCGCCGATGTCCGCCTTGCCGAAGGGGTCCTCGATGTAGCCGCGCAGCCACACACCATTGGCCGTTCCCGAGGGATCGAAGGTGTAGGGCGAATTGCCGCCTCCGCCCGGGATCATCGTGTCGAAAGGCGCGTCGTAGGCATTCTGCTGGGAGACCTTGATGTAGGTCGGTGTCCTGAAGACGATCTGGCTGGAACCCGGGCAGACGTTGGGGTCCATGGTCACCATGCTCGTGAACGCATCCGAGCACATGCCGCCCTCACCGAAGTCCGTGCTCGAAGGCGTGTTGTCATGCCAGACGCCGATGGCGTTCGTCGCCAGGTTGCGCACTTCGAGCGAAATGCCAAAGCCCGCAGGAATGGTGATGTTGTCGTTGATCGTCAGATTGAACAGCGTCGCCGTCGTCGGGTTGTTGGGCTGGTCGACGAAGCGCGCGTCCGAGCCGATACCGATCGAGGTCACGCCGTCGGTCGCGATCATCGAGATTGAAATGAGCGAGTTGTTGTTGTTCGTGCCGATGTAGAGCGCCACCGTCACGTCGGTCGCACCGCCGGCGATCTCGAAGTCGGTCTGAAATTCGGGCTCCTGCTGGAAGAAGCGCACGCTGAGCGAGGGGATCGTGGTGCTGGTGTTGTCGGCCTCGGTATTGGGATAGGTATCCATACCGCGCGTCACGGCGCCGACGCTCGAATGCAGGTGCAGCGTCTTCACATCCGTGGGCGGCGGCTCGCTGCTGGTCAGGAAGGTCGCCGTATCAGGCGGTGAGATCGCGGGCACCGCCGTGAGATCCGTCGAGTCGGTCACACCAGCCAGGGCGAACTTCGGCACGGTCTTGCGCACGGTAAAGGATTGAGTCTCCGTCATTACCGTGCCGTCGGCGATCATCACGCTCGGGTTGCCGGCCGCCGCGCAGGCGCCGTCATAAGCCGGGTCGATGAAGTCCCAGACCCCGTCGCCATCGGTATCGTCGGCGATGAGCGTCATTCCCGTCCCGTCGAGAAGCTGGGTGCCCCAGCCCTGGCTGGAAGCGCCCGCGTCGAGGGCCACGCACTGCGCGGGCCCCTGATTCTGCAGCACGATCGGGTAGTCGGCGGTATTGGGATAGGGCTTGGCGACCTGCACTTCCTGGTTGGGCTGCAAGCGAATCACCAGATTCACCAGGGTCACCACCGCGCTCTGGCAATCATTGGCAGGGGTCTGATCGTTGCGCGGGCTGGTGAGATTCGTGCACACATCGACCGTGTAATCGCCGTCCGAGCAACCGCTCGTGTCCCAGAAATAGGGGGAAACCTCCGCCGTCTCCGGAGCAGGGACGGCCAGGCTCACATTGCCCATGGACGTCCCACTGGGCAACGCCACATCGCAGCCGCCCGGCCCGGTGATGGTGATATCGACCGGCATATTGGCCGCATCGACGATGCCGAAGAGCGCCGCCAGCGCGCCGATCTCGATCGTGTCACCGGCAATGTAGTTCTCGCCGTCGACGATGCCGCTCAGGCTCTGCACGCCCGCGTCAAACCGCACCGCCAGTCCGGCATCGAGTTGCGCCTGCATGCCGGCCTGATCGACGCCGATGCCCCAGATGATGGGCAGCGTCGCGGTCTGCCCTGCAGTCAGCGTCCCGATGTTCCAGCGCCCGGCGCCCGAGGCGTCACCGGCATAGGTCGTCTGGTTGAGCGAACCCAGATTGTTGGCGCGCTGGGCGTTCCACATCGTGGTGTACTGATCGACGCCGTGGGCATTGGTGGGCGTATCCGTTCCCGCCGTGAAACCACCGTAGGCGATATTCGGCGCAACTGCGTCCTGATCCACGCCATAGATGGTGTCGTTCGTCCCGTCGTAGTAGGCATCGTCGTTGTTGAAGCTGCCGTTGAAGTTGTAATCGACGCCCTGTAGCAGCGCGACGCCATTGCCGCCACCGTTGGTCAGCGCGCCGTTGTAGGTCACGGCGGATTCATTGGTCACGTAGTAAACAGTGGCGAACCACTGGTTGTTCTCGCGAATAATCGTCTTCTGCACCACGCTGAGTTCGTAGCCTGTCTCGGGCGCATCGAGCCGCGTCACGATCACGCTCTCGATCTCGCCACCGGGCGTGGTGTTCTGCGTAATGATGCGCTGGGAGGTATTGGTGAAGGTGCCATCGGCACCCGATCCGCCCACGCAACCGCCACTTCCCCACTGCAGGTCGTCCTGCGCGCCGGCGGGGTCCCAGCGGACTGCGAACTTGCCGCCGGCACAATCGTCGAGCTCCCAGGCGATGTTGTCGCCGATATCCCCCAGATGGTCCTGCGCCTGACTGGGCGTATCGCCGTCGTTGAAGGGGAAGAGGATCGTGCCGATCTCGCCACCGCCGTTGTTGTTGGTTCCCATGGTGCCGGGCTCAATGGTGACCAGCATGGAGTTGTTGGGAACCGGAGGAGGCGGATCCTTTTCGACGCCGTTGATGAAGAACGCCGGGCTGCCGGGGATCAGGTTGATCGAAGCGCTCTTGCAGTCGTTGCTCGTAAAAGCGTCGCCTGCCAGTGCGGTGCAGACCTTGATCAGGTAGTTGCCCGTGTTGCAGGGCCCCGTATTGGTATTCCACGTGAAGTCGGGTGCGTCGGCAATGGCCATTCCCGGCAGGGTGAGCGCGACGCTCGAGGAGCTCACCTGATCGGTCGGCAATGTGCAGCCCGCCGGCATTCCGTCGGGGCGCGTGATGGTCAGGTAGGCGTCAGCCGTCTGGCTCGTCTCCCCGTAGTTGCGAAGCCGCGAGCTGATCGTGATGGTGGAGCGCTCGATGATGCTGGCACCGTTGACCGGGGAGGCAATACGAAGCACGCCTACGTCGATCGTGCCGCCGATTGTGAATGTGAGACTCTCGCAGTCGTTGCCGGGCTCGGCATCACCAGGCTCGTTCGTGCACAGATCGAGCTGGTAGCCGCCATCGTTGCAGCCGGTCGTATCGAAGGTGTAGTCGGGGCTCACCGTCACCGGCGTCATCGTGTCGGAGACCGTCACGGTGGTGTATTGCACAGCCGTGGGCAGTGAGCAGCCTGCCGCACCTGCCGAGAGGCGCGTGATGGTGGCTTCGACGGGCACGTTGGTGAACGTCCCGGTCGTTCCGTAGAACTCGGCCTCGGCGCTGGCAGTGAGAATGTCACCGGCGGTGTAGTCGGTGCCGCTGGCCGGTGAGGTGATTGCCCCCATGCCCGGGTTGGTGGGCGGAATGAGCGTCACCGTGATCATCTGGCAGTCGTTGCCCGTCTGCTGGTCAGTGCCCAGGTTGGTGCAGACCTCGATATCGTAGTCACCCGAGAGGCAGCCGGTGGTATCCCACATGATCGTGGGCGTCGCCGCTGTCTCCATGGTCGGAACGACCAGCGAGGCCACGTTGCCCGCGCTTGTCGCACTCGGCAGCGTGCAGCCCGAGGCCCCCATGTCCGTGCGGGTCACCGTGTAGATGATCGGCACATTGGACTGGTCTTCGAGGCCGTAGAGGCCCGCTGTCGCGTCGATGGAGATGGTTGAGTTGGTCGCAAAACTCGCCATGTCGGCCGGCGAGTCAATGCTCTCGATGCCCACGTCGATGCGGCGGCTGTTGCGACCGGTTGCGATGAGCGCATCCACCTCCGCCTCGCTGGTGCCGACGGCGAAAATAAATGTCAGAACATGGGTCTCGCCGCTGTTGAGCGTGCCCGGGTTGTAGCGCTGAACCGCTGTGATGTAACCGGTCGACGGGCCGTTGCCACCGTTGGGATTACCATCCACAGCGTTGGTGAAGGCGTCATCACGAGCGTTCACACTGGGGTTTCCCTGCACGTCGTGGTCGCTGTCACCCGCACCACCCGAATAGGCAACATAGAAATTGCTGGCACCGTTGCGCGCGTAGATCGTGTCTGTCGCACCGCCCGTGTAGTAGATCGTCCCGTTGGGCGAGCTTCCCTGCAGACGGAAACCGGCATCCTGCATGAAGGAGATGCCCTCGGGAAAGCCCGAGATGTTATCGGTGAAGTTGTTGTTCGATGAATTGTTCAGGTAGTAGACCACCGCGA
>JAGRBM010000518.1 GCA_020434085.1 Chrysiogenia bacterium
ACGATTCCCGAGGTCTCCAAGACAATTTCTGTCGTGGATTTTGTCGAGCGCCTGAACAAGTCCCTCCATGCCGAGCGGCCCGAGTTCGATCGGGTTCCCGTGCAGGCCGACTTCGAGCCCGGCGGCGCCGAGGTGAAATACCTCGAGGAAACCGCCACCGAGGAAGAGCTGGCCATCGCAAAGGAAACGGGCACCATCAGCGCCAAGGACTACATCGCGCAGATCCTGCTGCTCTATACGATCCAGGATCCCAAAGAAGACCTCACCGACATGGTCGACTACCCCTATGAGAACGCCCGCATCTCCGCGCGCATTCCCTTCCTGGGTCAGAGCCGTTCGGTGCAGATCGTCAAAGATATCGAGAACTACATCAGCACCACGTTCCCGGGCCTCCAGCACGGCGTCACCGGGCTGCTAGTCCTCTACAACAACATGGGCGACTACGTGAACCGCACCCTTCGCGAGAGTTTCCTCATGGCGGTCGTGATCATCATGATCATCATCGGCATTGCGCTGGGCTCGCCGCGCTGGGCGCTGCTCTCGGTCATTCCCAACATCTTCCCGGTGATCTGGGTACTCGGGCTCATGGGTTTCACCGGCATTCCACTCGACGTGGGCACGGTGCTCGTAGCGGGCATCACCATCGGCATTGCCGTCGATGATTCGATCCACTTCCTCTCGCGCTATTCGCAGGCCAGGAAACGCGGGCTCGGCGCGCAGGATGCCATTGCCCACGTGCTGCGCCACTCGGGACGCGCCATCGTGTTCACCAGCGTGATCCTGGCCGGCGGTTTCTGGATGCTGGTCTTTGCCCAGTTCAAGCCGACCGCCTACCTGGGACTCATCTCGGGTGTCACCATCGTCTTCGCCCTGCTGGCCGATCTGCTGGTTCTGCCCGCCATTCTCTACCTCGTCGATGGGAATGGCGAGGAGAGCGCGGCTGCTCCCACCGAAGAGGCCTGAGCCGCGATTTCCCGAATCAGTACCGGCACTTGGGGCATCCCACCAGCGAGCGACCCGCCCGGCGGAGAACGCGTCGGCAACCATGCTTGACCCGCGCGCTGCCCATGGGTTAACACAAGGCGCTCGCCGGGGCTTAAAAGCCTTGGTATTCCAGCAAGTTAAGTGCGTTTTCGAGCGCCGCTCCCGAAGGGAGGGCGCCCGGGCAGACGCCAGAAGACAAGGACGAGACAATGCCGGTAAATGTTCGCATTCCCACCCCGCTGCGCAAGCTGACCGACAACCGTGACCAGGTGGAGGCCGAAGGCGCCACCGTGGGCGCGCTCATCGAAGATCTTGAGAAGAAGCACCCGGGTCTCAAAGAGCGCCTGTGCGATGAAGACGGCAAGGTCCGCCGCTTCGTCAACGTCTTTCTCAACGACGAAGACATCCGCTTTCTCGAGAGCCTCGACACCCCGGTCAAGGACGGCGACGAGCTCGCGCTCGTGCCCGCCATTGCCGGCGGTCGCTGAGCCGAACAACCCGCGCGATCAAAGTCCCCGCCCGCGTGCGGGGGCTTTTTTCTCTCGCGTGATTTTCGCGACACCGGAAACCACAGACCCATGGGCTTCAGCAATCCCCACTACAATGTGATCGAGTTCCCCGACGCCAAAGAGCGCGAGGCGCTCTTTCCCAAGGGCTCGATCCTCAACCTTGTGGGCAACACCCCGCTGGTGCGGCTTCGCAATGTGACCCGCGAACTGCCGGAGGGCGTGGAAGTCTGGGGCAAGTGCGAGTGGATGAACCCCTCGGGTTCGGTAAAAGCGCGCCCTGCCCTGTGGATGATCAAGGACGGCCTGAAAACCGGCAAGCTCCATCCCGGCAAGACGATCCTCGATTCGACCTCGGGCAACACCGGCATTGCGCTCGCCATGATCGGCGCGGCGCTGGGATACCCGGTGACGCTGGTCATGCCCGCCAACGCCAGCGAGGAGCGCAAGAAGATCCTGCGCGCCTACGGGGCCGAGCTGATTCTCTCCGATCCGATGGAGGGATCCGACGGCGCGATCATCAAGTGCCGCGAGATTCTGGGGGCCGATACCGCCGGCAAGTATTACAAGCCCGATCAGTATTTCAATCCTGCCAATCCCCAGGCCCACTACGAATCGACCGGCCCGGAGATCTGGAAACAGACCGGCGGCCGTGTGACCCACTTTTTCTCGAGCTTGGGAACCGGCGGCACGTGCTCTGGCACCGGGCGCTACCTGCGCGAGGTAAGCGGCGAGAAGGTCCGCATCCTGGCGGTCGAGCCCGACAGCCCCTTCCACGGGATCGAGGGGCTCAAGCACATGGAAAGCTCCATCGTGCCCGGCACCTACGACGCGCAGGTCCACCACGAGAAGCTGCCCGCCCCCACCGACAGCGCCTACGACATGTGCGTGCGCGTCGCCAAGGAAGAAGGCATGCTCGTGGGCCAGAGCTCGGGCGCGACCATCGATTGCGCCATTCGCTACGCCAGGAAGAACAACATCACCGAGGGGGTGTTCGTCCTCATCCTCTGCGACAGCGCCGAGCGGTACCTCACCACGGCCGTCTGGCGCGATACCGAGGACGAGTTCGAGGCTCGCAAGCAGGCCCACGAGGCCGCCGGTGAGGCGAGCCCCAGCCACGGCAGCGAGCTGTGAGCCAGCGGAGCAAACCATGAGAAAACTCACCCTGAGCCAGGAAACGGCCGACGCGATCCGAAGGCACTGTGAGAGCACCTACCCCAACGAGGGTGTGGGCCTGCTGGTGGGGCGCCTCGACGGCGACGACCACATCATTGCCCGCGCCGTGCCGGTCACGAACGTCGATCCCAAGCCCGATTTCTTCCGCTGGGATGACAAGGAATACCTGCAGGTCGACAAGGCCGCGCGGGGCGACGGGCTCGACATCATCGGGCTCTTCCATTCCCACCCCGACCACCCGGCCATTCCCTCGAAGACGGACTTCGAGTTTGCCGAGCCCTGGGGCGATACCTTTGCCTGGATTATCGTGAGCTGTAAGAAGGGGGTCTCGGACACGTTCCGAAGCTGGACGGTTGACCCCGGTCTGGGCAAGATCGGCGAGTTCCGTGAGCAGGATGTTCACTTCGCCGAAGAGAAAATCGAGATCACCCAAAAGTAGAGAGCAACAAGAGACGAAAGACAATGAGCCTTACCGAAGAACAGATTGAACGCTACTCGCGCCACATCCTGCTGAAGGAAGTCGGCGGTATTGGCCAGGAAAAACTGCTGAACGCCAGGGTGCTGCTGGTGGGCGCCGGCGGCCTCGGGTCACCTGCCGCCCTGTATCTGGCGGCCGCAGGAGTGGGAACCATCGGCCTCATGGACTTCGACGACGTCGACATGTCCAACATGCAGCGCCAGATTCTCCACTCCATGAAGGACGTGGGCCGGCCCAAGGTCGAATCCGGCAAGGACCGCATGAATTCGATCAATCCCGACGTCAACGTGATTCCCATTCGAAAGCGTGTCGATTCCGACAACGTGATGGAGATCTTCAAGGACTACGACGTCATTCTCGACGGCTGCGACAACTTTGCCACCCGCTATCTGATCAACGATGCCTGCGTGTTCCTGAACAAGCCCAACGTCCACGGATCGATCTTCATGTTCGAGGGCCAGGTCACCGTGTTCAAGCCCCATGACGGGCCCTGCTACCGCTGCCTGTACCCCGAGCCGCCGCCGCCGGGCACGGTTCCCTCCTGCGCGGAGGCGGGCGTGATCGGCGTGCTCCCGGGCATCGTGGGCTGCCTGCAGGCCATGGAAGCCATCAAGCTCATCCTCGGCGAGGGCGATCCTCTGGTGGGCCGCCTGCTCAAGTTCGATGCGCTCCCCATGACGTTCAAGAACTACAAGATCCGCCGCGACCCCGCCTGCCCGGTGTGCGGCGAGAACCCCACGATCACCGAGCTCATCGACTACGAGGAGTTCTGCGGCGGCATCGGCGAAGGGTAGCTTCACTGCTCGCTTCCCATTTGTCCGACCCGAAGGCCCCTGCTCATGCGGGGGCTTTCTTTTTGCTTTGAACATTCTCCACTAGACTGGGTGCGAAGAGGCGGATCACCAATGTTTGAAATCAACTACCTGGCCATTCTGGTGGGCACAGTGCTCTACCACGGGCTCGGCGCGCTGTGGTATTCGAAGCTGCTCTTTGCCGATCGCTGGATGGAACTTGAAGGAATCAGCGCCGAGCAGATCGACGCCTCGAAGGAGCGCGGCATGGCCGTGCCGCTTGCGGGGGGATTTCTGGTCGCGCTCATCGTGACGGGCACGCTGGCGGTGCTGATCTCCCTGCTTCCCATTCAGACCGCGGCGCAGGGAATGCTGGTCACCGCGCTCATCGCGTTTGGTCCCGTGCTCGCCGCGCAGCTCCCCAACTACCTTTTCACCGACAAGCCGCTCGCCCTCTGGGGCATCAACGCGGGCTACCACTACGTGGCAACGCTGGCTGCGGGCGCGGTGATTTCTTTCTGGCGGTAGAAAGCAGCGAAGCTGCCCGATGCTCACTGAAGAACAGATCGAGAGATTTTCGCGCCACATCCTGCTCAGGGAAGTGGGCGGCGTGGGCCAGGAGAAGCTGCTGGCCTCGAAGGTGCTGCTCGTCGGCGCGGGCGGGCTGGGATCCCCGGCGGCGCTGTATCTGACGGCTGCGGGCGTGGGCACGCTGGGGCTGTGCGACTTCGACACGGTCTCGCTCTCGAACCTGCAGCGGCAGGTGCTCTACGGGACTCAGGACGTCGGCCGTCCCAAGATCGAGCGCGCGGCAGAGCGCCTTCGCGGCATCTGGCCGGAGGTGAAGCTCGACCTGATCGGCGAGCGCCTCACACCCGAGAACGCGCGGCGCCTCATTCGCGGCTACGACGTCGTCATCGAGGGCTCGGACAATTTTGAGACGAAGTTCCTTGTGAGCGACGCCTGCGTGGCCGAGAAGAAACCCGCCGTCATCGGCGGCATCCTGCGCTGGCACGGACAGATCCTCACCGTGGTTCCCGGCGCCGCCTGCTACCGCTGCCTGTTCGAGCGCCCGCCGCCCGCCGGCACCGCCCCCACCTGCGCGCAGGCCGGCGTCATCGGCGCCCTGGCCGGCCTTGTCGGCAGCATTCAAGCCGCCGAGGCCATCAAGCTCCTGCTTGGAATCGGCGAGCCGCTTCGCTCGCGCCTTCTGACCATCGAGGCCCTCGGCGGGCTCTTCCGCGAAGTGCCGCTGGGAAGGCGGGAGAGCTGCGAGGCGTGCGGGGAGAAACTGCTGAATCCAACACGGAATTGGTAGAGTAGCTATCCCTCTGATCGTGCTTTACGGATTTGGTCAGCGGCATCATACCCCTCACGTGTCACTCGAAATACTTCGCCCTTGTACCCCCGGTCAGCAATCAGACCCAAATCTATCAACTCGTCGACGGCACCCTGCCAGATTGCTTCTGATCTAGCGTTTCCGAATTCGTTTAACGTCTTATTGTTCGTTGAAATTTGAAGCCCGCCCATCGATCTCAAACACATGAGGCTCCCACTACTATCCGCAGCAGCCTCTAGAATGAGAGTAGCTGCTTCTTCGCTCAGCGTTGCCCGGAGATAACCGTCTGGAACCTCTTCGCCCTCTTCGCCTTCGATTTCTGCACTATCGGAAAAATATCGTTGAATAGTCTGCGCTAACTGTCGTCGGAATTTCTTTCCGAAACTTTCAATCGAATCATATCTTTCGATCAGTCCTTTAGCCTCGCAGTCGTTTCTAAATGCGACCACATTGTCGTACTGCTCACGATCAATACTCTCCGGCTCGACCGGCAAGCTGGAGAAATAGATCATCGCGGGCTTCCCAGCAGCGACGATCTCATTGATTTCCTCAACCGTTCCGCTGGGATGATTCGCCGTCGGGCTCCCTAGACGGGTCCAAAATACTGCTACGAGTAAGTCGCAGAATTCGACTACTTGTTTGTTTATTATCTGCTGAGCCTCTTCTCCCATTTTTGGGGAAGAGTGGGTTTCCCAGCTAACTGGCGATAATACAATGCGTGACTTCCTGCTGTGTGTCGCATTCCATTCATGGACTATCTCACGAATTAACTCCCGCTCACGTGTAACATCAGATGGAGATGCAATCATGACGTCTAAGACTGTGGCTTTGTAACTCATACCTACCCCTAGCCTACCCACATTTGCGGGGCCCTGAATGCATTCAAAGATAGTCGCGTTCATCGTTTATTTCCATTAGTTATGAAACGCTCCGCCAATTTTACGCCCAATTACTCTACCTTTGGTGGACTGCCCCATGTGACCCCTTCTGTCACACCCCGGCCTTAT
>JAGRBM010000519.1 GCA_020434085.1 Chrysiogenia bacterium
CCAAGACGCCCAACCAGTACAACGGCAAGGGGCTCGATCTCTCCGGCATGGGCGCCCGGCTGGGCCTGACGATATGGGTGCGGTAGAAGCGCCCGAAACTCCCGACACAGAGGCGCCGCTGACGCGGGGCCCCCGGCTTCTCGGCATGAGCGGCGGCACGCTGCTCACAGCAGCATTTGTCATGCCGGTTGCGCAGGTGTGCGACAAGGTTGAGCGCGGCTACGAGCTGGGCTTCGACTGGGGCGGCGTAACGCCCGGCTATCTCTTCGGTCTGGTGGTGCTGGCGGCGCTGGTTACGTTGGCGATTCGCGGGGAGGGTCTGCTCGGTAATGTAACCAAAGCGCTACGCCTCTATCTGACTCTTTGGACCCTGCGCGATCTCCTGATGTTCACGTCGGGAATCTGGAAGGACTTCATCGCGGATGGAAAACCTTTCCAGGTGATGAGCGTCGTGGGCGCCCTGCTGGCGATGGTGCCGCTCCTGCTCATCCGGGCAACCTTCGTGAAACACTACTCCCTTGCGCGCACCTTCGGGCGCATGATGTGGCTCGGCGGTGTGCTCTGGATCTGGTGGATCGCACTGGGCATCGATCACGGGATCGAGAACCTCTACTACGGATTCTGGGTGACGATTGCGGGCGTGGCGTTGATCGCAGCCGGAGGGGTGATGGCGGAGTCTGAACTCGCGCGGGTGACGGGCATGAGCTCTGGGGGCTGCGGTGAGTAGCCGGAAAAATTCACAATTCGAGGTGGTTCTGCTTGGCCCGGCGGAAGAGCCCATGTTGCGTCGATTTACCGGAAGCAGTGTGGAAGCTCTGACACCCGTGCAGCGTTGGTTGTGTATCGACCGGGCCCAGGCCATTGGGGGGCGAAACGGCTTTTGGGTGCTGAGCGACGGGAAGGTTGTCGCGGGACATCTGGGTGAAATCTTGCATCCTGTTCGATGCCAGGGGCAGGATCTGGACTCGAACTACTTCGTGGAACTGATCGTGGATGATCGTTACGGCGGGCAGGGCTTAGCCTCTGAGCTGCTTGAGCATGTGCGCGAACAAGTGCAGCTTGCACAGATTCTCGGTATGACAGATGCTGCCTACGCAGTGTACAAGCGGCGGGGTTACAGAGAGGTTGGCAAGCTCGTCCCCTGGTTCCGGATTCGTGATTCAAGGAGCTTTCTGTCCGACCTGGTTGATCACGGTGCATTCTTGAGGGCAGAACCCCTGCTCAATGCAACGCTCGCAAGCCCCGCGTTTCCTGTCATCGACTTCGGATTGTCCTTCTATCGCCGAGTCTCAAGGTGGCGATCTCGCGGTGATCGCCAGGGCTTAAGCGTGGATTCGTCACGGCCGGATGAGGCCGATCTCGATGCACTCTGGGTAAAAGCGCGAGATTCCCATCGGATGGCCTCCGTTCGCGATAGCGCATTCATTCGTTGGCGTTTCTGGAATTGCCCCCTCTGGGGATACGACGAGTTCTATGCACGTGACGAGAATGGCTTGCGTGGGTACGCGTTTGCCAAACGATACATCACCCCACGGGGCCTGATGATTGGAGCCGTGAGCGATTTGTTCGTGGCAAAAGGAGATGAGCAAGCATTCGATGCGTTGCTCACAGCGGTGAACGATTTGATGGATTCGAAGGGCGTGGGCATTGTGAAGTTGGCGTTTTCCAGCAAGTGGGCGCGTTCATTGTTGCTGCGACATGGTTTCCTTGATCCGGCCCGGTTCGTTGCGCCCGAACGTTTGCCGGGACATGTTCTGTTTAATCTGCCAGGGGTAGTGGATCTCGACACGCTGCCGCCGTTTTCCGAGCGATGGCTGACGCGCGGCGACTCCGAACAAGACTTGACCGATGTCCCCGCGGGCTCGCGGATTCTTTCTGGAGCGCAAGGTTAGCGACGTAACTTTTCACGGGCCCATGCGGCCAGTTCGATCCCGCCTGCAAGTCGAAATTCAAAGCGTTCAGGTGTTTCGTCGCGCAGATATGTGCGTTGAAGATGCATCGGCGGATTGTGGTGCATTCGGTTCAGGCCATGGAGGCTGGTGCAGTTGTATGCATACCCAGCAGTCGTAAGGAGGTCATTCGAGCAGGCGGCGATGTCTTCGGCAAGACCCTTGGGACAGCAGAATCCCTTGATCGGTGTTCCGAGAAAGTCGGAGAGAGATTTTGCCGACTCCGTAAGTTCGGTTCTGCGTTGCTCAGCCGGCAGAAGTGGGAACCACGGGTGGTGGACTGAGTGAGAACCAATTTCCCATCCGGCATCATGAACACGCCTTAATTCCTCCCACTTGAGCTGCACGCCGTCGCGATCGATTTCCTCCCAAGGCAGGTCGAGCGCGCGGCACAAAGACTCCAAGGTCGTTTCGAAGGTTTCAGGGTGCCCTGAATGGAGCTTTCGCGTGAATGCGTCGACAAAGAAGTTCTGGGTCGCCTTTTCTTCGACAAGGCCCGTAGCCTTGGCAATTTTTAGGCTGGGCCATTCACCGTTACGCCGCAGCAGCGCGCAGATCAACTCGAGTTTCATGGGCCAGATCAGGTTGCCGCGGTCGAGGTACGCCGTCGGCGCAAAAAGCGTAGCGGGGATGCCCAATTCGCAAAAGAGATCGAGGACGGGGCCGGCAATCTCGGCATAGCCGTCGTCAAAGGTAATGGCTGCTACCGGCTTTGTGTTTTGCACGCCGTGACGGATTCTACAAACCAGTTCCGAGCACGTGACCAGCTCGAACCTGTCTGCAAGGCACTCCACGTGGGCACGCAGCGATTCGATGTCCAAGTCCGTGAATCCGTGCAGATATTCCTGCACGAGCCCATTTGCAGTGCCAGTACGCACTGAGTGGGCGACAAAGACCGGATACCACTCGCCGACGGCGACACGAAACCCCCACGTAGCCAATTTGGTTGCAGCTCGCCCAAGCATCGGGCCAGTTTGATGCAAACCGCCCATGAAAAACAAAAGGCCCGCTTCCTTTCGGAAGCGGGCCTTTGCAAATGCTCTGAATGGAGCAGGCAGTTGCTGGGCTTACATCATGCCCGGCATTCCGCCCATTCCGCCCATGCCACCCATGCCGCCCATGTCGGCGCCGCCGCCGTCCTTGCTGGGCTTTTCGGCGATGAGCGCCTCGGTGGTAAGCAACAGGCCCGCCACGCTGGCGGCATTCTGCAGCGCGCTGCGCACGACCTTGGTCGGGTCGATC
>JAGRBM010000520.1 GCA_020434085.1 Chrysiogenia bacterium
AGAAGAGCCTCTCGCTCGATCTCAAGAAGCCCGGCGCCGTCGAGGTGGCGCGCAGGCTGGCAAAGGACTGCGACGTGCTGCTCGAGGGCTTTCGTCCGGGCGTGATGGACCGGCTGGGGCTCGGCTACGAGGAGCTCAAGAAAGAGAATCCAGGGCTCATCTACTGCGCGATTACCGGGTACGGCCAGGACGGCCCTTACGCGCAGAAGGCCGGGCACGACATCAACTACGTGGGCTATGCGGGCCTTGTCGACATGAACGGCGATCCCGGCGCGCGGCCCGTGCTGCCGGGAACGCAGGTCGCAGACCTCGGCGGCGGCGCGCTCTACGCGAGCGTGGGAATCCTCGCCGCCCTTCAGGCGCGGGCGCGCACGGGCGAGGGACAGTTCGTCGACGTCTCGATGATGGACGGCGCCTTCAGTCTGGGCCTGCTCAATTTCGCCGAGCAGCTCGGGCGCCCGGAGCGCGAGATCACCCGCGGCGACACCCAGCTCTCGGGCGCGTTCCCCTGCTACGGCGTCTACGAATGCGCCGACGGCAAGTGCCTGACCGTGGGGCCGCTCGAAGAGAAGTTCTGGGAAGTCTTCTGCACGAAGCTCGGCCGTCCCGAGTGGATTGCCAAGCGTGCGCCCAGGGACAAGGCCGAAGCGCAGGCAATGCGCGCGGAGGTGGCGGCTCTCTTTGCGACAAAGCCGCGCGCCCACTGGATTGCGCTGCTCGAGAACGAGGACGCCTGCGTCGGACCGGTCAACAGTGCGGCCGAGGCGCTCGCCGATCCCCACGTCAAAGCCCGCGGCCTCACCTACGAGAGCGAGCATCCCGACGGCGGGCCGATCACGCAGGTCGCCTTTCCGGTCAAGCTCTCGCAGACGCCCGCTGCCTACCGCGCCCACGCGCCGCAGCTCGGGGAGAACACCGACGAAGTGCTGAAGGCTGCAGGCTATAGCGAGGCCGAGATCGCGGAGTTGCGGGAGAGTGGCGCGGTTTGAGCCAAACTCTTCCAATCCCAACTCGCCAATGTTACTATCGGCGAATCGGGAGGCCCCGTGGCCGCACTTGCAAGACAACTCACCCGCGCCGAGGCCAAGCTTCTCACGCGCGGCCGCCTGCTCGACGCCGGGCTGAAGGTCCTGTGCGAGGAAGGCTACGGCGCCCTGAGCGCCTCGCAGGTCTCGCGCCTGGCGGGCATTGCGCAGCCCACCTTCTACGTCCACTTCAAGGACAAGGACGACCTCGTGCGCGCGCTGGCGCGCGAGCGGCTGGGCAAGCTTCGCGGCGCGCTGCGCGAGGAACGCGGGCGACTCGTTGGCGCGCTCAACATCGAGGGCATTCGCGAGACCTTCCGCATTCCCATTCGCGCGATGATTGAGAACGAAGAGCTCTACCGGCTCTACGTTCAGGAACGCTACCAGCCAGCCTCCCCCTTCGGGGCATTCGCGCGCGAGCTCCATGCCGAGATCCATCAAGATCTCGTCGAGGATTTTGCCCGCATGGGCTTTCCCTCGAAGAGCGCGCGGGAGAAGGCGGAGCTCGAGATGATCTCCGAGGCCGTCATCGCCATGGCCGAACGGTTGGGCCTTCTCTATGTCGAGGGCCACTACACCGACTTCGAGCAGGTGGTCGATCTGCTCGCGCGCTTCACGGTCAGCGTTTTCCCGGTCGGCAAATTTCCCCGCAAGTAGCGCCGCGCGGCTCAGCCGCCGCTGAAGGGCAGCACGCTGGCCCGCTCGCGCGGGGTGGTGTCCTCGGTCTGCTTGCTCGCAGCCAGACGCAGCACATGCAGATAGCCCTCGCGCTCGATGCAGGCGTTCTCGTAACCGCCGCGCTGCTCGAAGAGATCGAACACCTTTGGCAGGTTGTACTGGGGGATCCACATATAAATGTGGTGCTCCAGGTGATAATTCACATTGTGGGGCGCCATGAAGAAACGCACCCACCACGGGGCGAGCGTCGTGCGCGTCTGCAGCAGCTCGTCCGTGGTGTCGGGTACCATCGCGTGCTCGGCGATGTTGCGGATGCGCAGCACCAGCGAGTAGCCCGTCAGCGCCGGCAGCCACCACAGAAGGAAGAACGCATCGGGGCGCCCGGCGATCGTGCAGGCCGCGAGCAGGATGCCGTTGGTAATGAGAAAGCCCTTCTGCATCCTGGCAAAGGTGCGCACGCACTGGCCGAGGCTCTTTCCTTCGAGGCCCTTGCCGTTGGGCTTGAGACCCGCCGACAGACGCATCAGCGCGCGGTAGCGCTGGTAGCCGGTTTTGCCCGAGAGATCGCGCCAGATCTTGCGGCGAAGGCTCGCTTTGGTGATCGGGAATTTGTTGGCCAGCCCCAGGTCCGGGTCCTTGTCGGTCCAGGTGTACTTGTGGTGTTGCAGGTGGATCGTCCGGTAGATGAGCG
>JAGRBM010000521.1 GCA_020434085.1 Chrysiogenia bacterium
GATCCTCGGCGGTGGCCGAGCTGCGCACCGCCACCAGGGGCGCGCCCCACTTTGCGCGCAGCTCTTTCCAGAACGCGCGCAGTTCCCTGCGAAGCGCCGGCGTCATTTCTCCGCCGTGGACGGCATGGATTCCCGCAGGCAGGCACCAGGCCTCGGGCACGGGAAGTCCCGCGCGAATCAGCCGCACCAGGCCGCAGCCCTTGCCCCCGAGCACTTCGAGGCGCTCGGGCGTGTTCTCATTGAGCTCGATGATCACGGTAGCAGGAGCTGTCCCATCATCTTCAGGACGCGCGGCGTGCGGGCAATCGCGCGGAGCGTTCCCGCGTGCCAGGCGTGTTCGATGATGCCGATGCCGTTTCGCGAGAGCCCCGGCGCGCTGATCTTGTAGCGGCTGTAACACTCTTCGAGCCACAGGCCGTTCTTGTAGAGCGGCGCCCGCCCGAGGGTCGTGGAGTTCACCGTGAAGTGCTTGCCGCTCTCGTCGTGAATCTCGATGGTCGTGCCCTTGGGCAGGTGTTTTTTGCCGCCGTCCCAGTGCCACTTCACTTCGAGCTTTTCGATGGCGTGATTCTTCCCGCCGTGAAAGATGTAGCCATTGATGTAGCGCTTGCCGCTGAAGAAGCCCTCCCAGCAGTTAAACGCCAGATCCTCGCCAAACTGCGCGCTGATCCAGTTCCACCCCTCGACGTTGGCCCAGTCACGCACGCCCCAGCTCTTGTCACGCTCGCCGGTACCGTCGATTTCCAGCTCGCGTCCCTTGAAGCGCGTGTAGCCGCGCACCCGGCCGGCCTGCTCGAGGTGCTCGCCCGCGACATTGGGCGGCAGCTCGCGCCCGCTGTCGTGATAGTCGAAGGCCGGTGTGTAGCTCTCCCAGAGAAGGTCCATCTGGCTTCGCCCTTCGAGGGTGATGCGCCAGCGCTTGAGCGGTTCCTCACAGGTGTAGACAAGGCCGCCGGTGCGCAGTCCGCCCTTGGCGCTCTGCTCACTCCACCCGCCTTTGGGCTTTTTGAGATTCACCGCCGGATAGACGAACTCTGGCTTGCCCTTCCGAATGGTGAGCACGAGCCCGTCCATCTGGTTCTCATTGAAACGAAATCCGATGCGGGTCAGCCCGAAGACATCGTGGCGCGGATCGGCCCAGGAAAAGTACCAGCTCTCCTGCCAGTGCTTTTCTTTCCCGATCGGATGGAGTTCCTCGTCCTGCGGCTCAATCATCGCGTGCGCCCTTCCCGAAAACCCCGCAACTTAACGGGATTAAATTATTGACCCGGAGATTATTTAATCGTATTAAATTAGTCAAGAGGTACGCGCCGTGGCCCGTCCCAAGAAAATCCCCGGACAGCCCGAGACCGCAGAGCGGGTCGTTGCGGCCGCCCGTGCCCTCTTTGCCGAGAAGGGCTACCGGGGCACCTCGCTCGAGGACATCGCCGCCGCCATCGATGTGCGCGCCCCGGCGATCCTCTACTATTTCCATTCCAAGCAGGCCCTGTTCGAGGAGGTCGTCCGCCGGCTCTACCTGGAGATCGAAAAGCTCGTCGATGCCTCCATCGCCTCGGCGCCGAAGGC
>JAGRBM010000522.1 GCA_020434085.1 Chrysiogenia bacterium
GCGTGAGCACCGGTGGGAGTACCTGCGGAGTGGCGCCGGGCCTGCCTGGATGCAGCACATAGAGCGGCACGCCGCTTCGCCCGTAGGACTCGAGCGTCCGGGCAATCTCTTCATCGCGGTTGGTCCAGTCGGCCTTGAGCGTCGCAACGCCCTTTTCGGCGAATGCGGTGCGGACGTCCTCGCTCGCAAACACCAGCCGCTCGTTGGCCAGGCAGGTGATGCACCAGGCGGCCGTGAAATTCACAAAGACAGGTGTGCCGCCGGCGGTCAGCTCCGCAACGCGCGCCCTGGAATAGGGCTGCCAGTATTCTTCAGCGGTTGCCTGCGCCGCGCTTTCAGGCGCTATGCCCACGCGCATGAATGCAACGCGCCCGCCCCAGAAGCACAGGGCGGCAAGCAGCGCCACGCCCGCGAGCTTTGCCGGCGGCCAGCCCTGACGCTCGCGCACCTTCGACCAGACCCACAGGCCCGCTGCCGCCAGAAGCAACCCGGCGAGCAGATCGATCGCCACGTCGGTCCCGCGCTGGCGTGCGAGAACCGAGACCAGCCAGATGACCGTGCCATAGAGCGGGAAGGCCATGGCTTCCCGGAAGGTCACCATCCATGGGCCAGGTCGCGGCAACCTGCGCAGGGCGCCGGGCCACTCGGAAAGAATCAGATAGGGAAGGGCCATGCCGGCGCCCAGTGCGGTGAAGACTGCCAGCGAATGGGGCGCGGGCATGCCCAGCGCATAACCCAGCGCCGCGCCCATGAACGGCGCCGTGCACGGGGTGGCGACAATGGTGGCAAGCACGCCGGTGGCGAACGAGCCGGTGTAGCCTTCCAGTCTGACGCCGGAGCCGCCCAGGCCGGTCAGGGAAGAGCCGAGTTCCACCACGCCGGAGAGTGAGAGCGCCAGCAGAAAGAGCACGAAACTCAGCGTGATCACAAAGCCCGGTGACTGGAGCTGGAACCCCCAGCCCAGGTGCTCGCCTCCTGCGCGCAGGGCCAGTAGCAGACCCGCCAGCGCCCAGAACGAGACGAGCACGCCGGCGCTGTAGGCCAGCCCGTGCATGCGCACCACACGCGATTCCTCCCCGGCTTGATTGACGAATCCGAGGACCTTGATGGAGAGAACCGGAAACACGCATGGCATCAGATTGAGCAGGATCCCGCCGATCAGTGCAAAGAGAATCGCTCGCAACAGCCCGCCGGTGTCTTTGGAGGCCAGCATTGCCGGCCGCGGCCCGGCATGGATTGAGAAGGCGTGGCTGCTCTCGGCGTCCTTGTGTTTGGTGAGCAGCACGCCGCGCAGCACGTGGGGCATTCCATCGAGCAACTCGTGGCGCTGGATTCGCAGCACCGCATCGTCGCCGACCCAGAGGACGTTTTGCGGCGCGGCATTGGCAATGATGAGATCGTCCTCGGGAACGAAGGCGAGCGTCGCATCCTTGAGCGCGAACTGGCCGGCGCCCTGCAGGATGAGGTGAAGCGCGTCCCCTGCTTCTTCGATGATTGCCGAATCGGCGGGCCAGGGCGTGGGGGCCGCACCGAAGGCGGCAACGAAGAGCGGCTCATTGCCGGCATTGATCTCGGGCGTCACCGATTGCACGGGCAGGGTAAGCGAAAGAGTCGCTTTTCCGGGAATGCATTCCTCGCGGCAGACGAGCCACTTGGCCTCGCCAACGATCTCAACCGCTTCAACGCTGAAGTCTTCGGGGACGCTGAGTTTTACCGGAAGCAGCACCTCGCTGCTGTATCCATAGTTCATCAGCCCGGCCAGGCCCTGCCGCTCGGGTGCGGGCCAGTTGAACCCTGTGGCCTCAACGCCATCGGGCAGTTGCCACTCCACGCTGGTGGGCTGTCCCGAGTCGCCGGGGTTCTTCCAGTAGATGTGCCAGTGATCTTCCAGGCGGAAGTGAAGGCCGATGTCGAGTTGCGCACCCGGCTGCGCGCTTTGCTGAAGGGCGATGAGCTCGACGCTCAGGTGCTCCGCCTCGACCGGCTGCGCATGTCCCGGGGCTATTCCCCCGCTGATGAGCAGGGCGAGCACTGCAAAGAGCAAGCTGAGCCGGATGCGTTTCATGGATCTACTTCACGAACTTGCGGAACTCGGGCTTGCGCTTTTCCATGAAGGCGTTGACGCCTTCTTTGGACTCTTCGCTGTCGTAGTAGAGCTTGAGCGACTGGAATCCCTGCGCGCCGATGCCGCGCACGTTCTCGCTGTCGGCATTGAAAGAACGCTTGGCGATGGCGATGGCCGTGGGGCTTTTCTCCAGAATCTCCTTGCACCAGCGCTGTACTTCGGCGTCGAGATCGGCATCGGGGACGACCGCGTTGACAAGGCCCATGGCAAGGGCTTCCTTGGCGGTGTAGCGGCGGCAGAGATACCAGATCTCGCGGGCGCGCTTCTCACCGACAACGCGCGAGAGGTAGGCCGTGCCCCAGCCGGGATCGACCGAGCCGACCTTCGGGCCGACCTGACCGAGTTGCGCGCTCTCGGCTGCGATGGCCAGGTCGCAAAGCGTGACCAGCACGTTGCCCCCGCCAACGGCGTAACCGTTCACCCGCGCGATGACCGGCTTGGGTGCGTCGCGCATGATGGCGTGCAGGTCCTCGACGGGAAGCCCGATCAGGCCGCGGCCGCCGTAGCTGCCTTCGTGACTGGATTGATCGCCGCCGGTGCAGAATGCTTTTTCTCCCGCGCCGGTGAGCACGATGACGCCGACCTCGGGCTTCCAGGCCGCGACGTTGAAGGCGTCGATGAGCTCCTCAACGGTCTGCGCGCGAAACGCGTTGTAGACCTTCGGGCGGTTGATGGTGATCCGGGCGATGCCGCCCGCTTCTTCGTAAAGAATGTCTTCGTAGGCCACGTTGCAGCTCCCTGGCATGGGGCGCTGCTGGCGCGACCCCGGCCGGTGTCTGGTTGACTGTATTGCGGTGCAGTCTATGCAGACCCGGCGAGGCGCGGCAAGGCGGGGGCGTGGGTCAGTCGTTTCGTTCCAGGCGGGTGCGGAAGAACAGGTCTTCGAGCCGCTCGACCTCTTCGCAGGGAAGAAAGAGCGGATCGCTGCCGGGGATCATGGCCATGTCCGCCATCTCGGCGGGGCGGCTGGGTTGCTGGATGCCAAGCAGCCCGCGCAGACTCGCCGTGACGGGATTGAAACCCGCGGCGATTACGAGCGGAAGCGTTCGGGAAAAACGCGGCGTGACGTCATTGAGGAACAGGTTGTCGTCGCGGTTGCGCTGAAAGCGAACCGACACCCCGTGGGTCAGGCCCAGCTCGGCAACGACCCGCAGCGCGAGTTCCTGAAGCTCGGGATCGTGAATGGTGCGATAGGCCACTGAATCGCTTTGCCGGTTGCGGAGCTCGACAATCGGGACGGCAAAGACGGGGGTTCCCGTCTCGTCGGTGAGGACTTCGACGATGTAGCGCTCGCCGCCGAGGTAGGACTGCGCGATCAGGTCGTCGCCCCAGCCCATGCGGTCGAGCTCGGCGGGCGTGTTGGCGACGCCCACTTCATCGCCGGAAATCCGGTGACGCTTGCGAACGAGCACCGGAAACTCCCAGTCGCCGGTCTTGAACTGGTCGCCGATGGGCTGGCTGAGCGGCGTCGCGACGATCTCGCGGCAGCGTTCCATCAGATGCTGCCTGTCCATGCTGGTCTTCAGACCCTCGCTGGCGCACATCAGCAGGTCGACGCCCTGGGCCTGGAACCACCCGCGGGCATCGGCGAGCAGAAGCAGCTCGGCATCGCTGGAGGGAATGACGACGCGAATCTGGTTCTCGGCGCACTGCCCCAGAAGATTCGCAACGTACTTCGGGTCGTCGGTGCGTCGCAGGGATATGCGCCGCGCGTCGCCGACCAGATAGAGGGCATGGGCGTAGGGCTCGCTGGCCGCGACGAAGGTATCGAACTCCTGGAAGGCCAGGGCATGTACCAGAGCCGTCGCAACGCGGTCATTGCCGGCAAGGATGAGGACAGGATGTTTCTGCATGATGAAGGCCTCTGCTTTGTGAACGGTCCCGCCCGATTCCGAGTAAATACATAAGCAACCACCATGCCGCGGGCTTTTGCGGCTCCCCTGGCAACATAGAGCAGATGACGTACGTGCCGTAGGAACGTCCCTGAAGGCTGTTTTACGAGGAATCAGTCCGGGGCAAGGCGAGGCATCCGCCCGTACGCTCGATCCGCGGCTGTTCAAAGAGTGCAGCAAAGTGCTCAAAATCTGACATGGTACTGTCAGAGATATGCATATTGAGCGTTAACGCGTTAAGCAGGCTTAACGCATCAACGTTTCAGCTTTGACATGCAGGTGACTCAGGCGAATGTGGGAGCCGAGGCGTTCTGCGAAGCGTACAGCGTGACCGCGTGGGGCAGCGCCGCCAGACTCGGCTCAATGCGATCCATCAGCAGGTCTTCGATCAGGTTTCCGACTTTCCCGGCCAGCCACCTGGGCACGCCGGGCAGGCGCTCGGGGAAGATGTCGAGCCGGGCCTGAATGACGATGTGTGTGTGCTGCCCGTCCTCTGCATGCGGGCCGACAAGGAACTGGCCCTTGCACTCGTAGAGGTCTTTGAACACATCGCTCAGGAAGTGAAAGTCCACCTGCCGGATGTCGTGGCGCCAGTCGGCGTGACCGATCCACTGAAAGACATTGGGCTTGATGAAGGGCCGGGCAAAACCGGGGACCACCGCCTTGTCGGCGCACCAGCGGTGCTCGGTCTGCTGGTGCAGCTCGCTGTGGTCGTGGCTGCTCAGTTCGGTGATCGATTCCACGTTGGGCAGGTGCGCGGGAAGATCGGTAAAGCGCTTCCAGAGAATTTCGTAGACGTGGTCGGGATGATAGGCGAGGCGCTCTTCAAGAAAGATGTTCACGGCGGACTCTCCATGCGGGTGCGGGAGAGCAACGGCCCTCCCGCACGCAGGTGCAATCAGGCTGCGCTGGGCGCAGCCGATACCGGGTGCTGCATATCGGTGGGCTCGTCCTTGACGAGAAATCCCATGAATCCCCTGAACAGTGCGCGCACCGGGGCGCGGCTCCAGAAGAGCGCGATCCATGCAATCGGTGCGAAAAGCAACGCGCCGGGAATCGTGCCCAGGTTGATCATCAAGACGGTGGCGATGACCGCAAGCCCCAGGCCCGCGCCGAAGACCGTGCCCAGGTAGGCAAGGACGAGTTGCAGGGTCGAGGGAACGCGCACGCCGGCGATGAGCTCGCCGCGCTCGCGCGCCAGGGCAGTCCCTTCCTTCATCAGGCCGGTCAGGTGGTAGATCAGCGCAGGGATCAGAATGACACCCATGCCATAAAGCGTCAGCGCCACCGGTCCGGTGAGCCAGTCATACCAGGGACGCGCGCCCCAGCTCAGGAACTGGTCGCGGCTGACGGAGAAGAAACGCTGGTAGCCCGTTCCATCCCACCCGTGGGCGAGAATGAAGAAGAAACCGACGTAGGAGATTACCAGGTGCAGAAAGCCCTGGTAGAACCTGCCGCGGACAATGGCCCGGCGCGTGAGGTAGTAGCCCAGAATCCCCTGCGTGATATTGGTGATGGCAAAGCCTGTCACCAGCCACGCAGGTAGCGAGCCATAACTCTTCGCCACTTGCATGGTTTCCCAGTCGGGGAAGGCCCAGAGCAGGTAGATCCCCGAGGGGGCGAAGATGATCGAGATGAACAGCAGGCACAGGACGAAGGGCTTGGTATACCACTGGTTTTTGTCGGCCTCTTCGGGGTCGGCGTCATACTCCGCCTTGAGCTGCTTGCTTGCCGCAATGGCATAGCTGGCGCCAAATGCATAAGACCAGAACACATCTACCTGAACCATTTTCCACTCTCCTTCATATCCGCGCCGGCGGGCGGTCGCGGTTTAACGCTACGGATTGTTTCCATCCGTCGCGGAAATTCCGTCGAAAACGAGCGCGACGACTGCGTCGCGCCAGCGGTCTTTCACGGCGGTTGGATCTTCGGCGTAGAGGACTTCGAGCATGCCGCCCATTGCCATCGCGTTGATGGCCTTGGCGGTGAGGTTCGTGTCGAGATTCTCGCGCAGGAAGCCGCGCTTCTTGCCGTTGACCAGGTAGGCCTCGGTGAGCGAGCCGCCCAGTTCCCACAGGCGCAGCACCATCTGGCGCATCTCTTCGTCGACGGCGGGCGCTTCCTGAATGAGCAGCTTCGCGCGGTCCATGCTGCTCGCAAAGAGTTCAAAGAACAGATCGCCCCAGCGGGCGACCTGGTCGCGGTACTCGGCAACCGTGCTGGCCAGCCGGGGGGGCTCCATCATCAGCCCTTTGGTGATCTGGTCGGCCGCTTCCTGAATGACGTGGACGAAGATGTCGCGCTTGTTCTTGAAGTAGCGGTAGAACGTGCCGTGGCCAGAGCCCATCTCGGCGGCAATGTCGGCGATGCCGGTCTCGTGGTAGCCCTTGTCGGCGAATACCTTGGTCGCGGCCTTCAAAATCTCGTCCCTGCGGGCCTGTGTCTTTACCTGGGGCACAATTCGCTCCTTTTCGCCAAAGCGGAATGATGTGTCATTCTCTGCCGAAAGTGCCGGATTGTCAAGGAAAAAGGGTGAGGCGGCGCCCTGCAATTTGTCATGGGAACTTCGCAGGGATGTGGCACACTCCGCCCTGCCGGATCCCCTCCGGCCGGAGCGTCCCCGGAAATGCTGATGTGGATCCTTCTTGGAATTCTCGCCGTCCTCGTGCTGGGCCTCGCGTGGCTGCTGCGAAAACGCGCGCGTTTTGATGAGGAAATCCGCCAGAGCCTGCTCGCACTCAAGCGCAGGGGCGGCGCCCCCGAAGAAGTATTCTCTCACGAATCGCTTGCGCAGCATCCCGAGCCGGTGCGCCGGTTTCTCACGCATGCCATCGCCGACGGGGCGCGCCTTGCCGGCAGCGTCGACTTCCAGATGCAAGGCGAGATCCTGCTCAATCCCCGGGGCAAGTGGCAGGAGTTCACCGCGCGCGAGGTGATTGCCGGGCACCACGGCTTTGTCTGGGACGCGCAGGTGAAGGCGGGAATCCTCAGTGTGCGCGGCGTCGATGCCTACCTTGAAGGCGAGGGGCGCATGCGCGTGTGGGTCGCGCGGCTCTTTCAGATCATCGATGCCACCAGCGAGGACATCTCGCGCTCGACGCTCGGGCGGCTTGCCGCCGAGCTGGCCTGGGCGCCCGCCGTGCTCTACGCGATGGAGGGCGTTTCCTGGAGCGCCCCGTCCGATGAGGAAGTCGTGGCGCGTTTCGGGATCGAAAATGAGGACATCGAACTGCACCTCAAAATTGACGAAAAGGGTGCCCTCACGGAACTGTGGCTCGATCGCTGGAGCATCAACATCGATCCCGAGGGGCCGAAGTATCTTCCCTTCGGTGCATCGGTCTCGGGCGAGGCGAGCTTTGGCGGCTATACCATCGCAAGCGTCATGGAGGGCGGCTGGAACTTCGGCAACGAGAGCTACGCCCCCTTCATTCGGCTGACCCTGACGCAGGCGGATTTTCGGTAGTACGTATCTACTGAGATTGTTGCAAAATATATAGTTGCATATAGCAACTATTCTGGCTAGCATCCTTGCTCACAATGCCGACCCGTCAAGCAGGGAGTGAGAGCAATGGAAGCAATCAATGAGAGCAGGGAACCTGGCGCCAGCGCGCGGACCAACCCGTCCCGGCATGCCAAAGACGTGGCGTTTGCCGCGCGCCTGCGGGCCGGAGAGGCGGGAGCCTACGAGCAGTTGCTGGAACGCTACCAGGGACCGCTCTACCGGCACCTGATGCGAATCGTGCGCAACGAGGCCGATGCCGAGGAAGTTCTCCAGACCACATTTTTGCAGGTCTTTCGCCGGATCGAGCTCTATGATGGCAACGCGGCGCTGGGAACCTGGCTCTATCGCGTTGCTACCAACTCCGCTCTCATGTGGCTTCGTAGTCAAAAGCGCCACACCAAGGGGGCGGACTACGACGCGCTCGAAATGTTGAACAACGAGGACGCCGCGTTGGCGCCCTTGGGCGTGGTGCCCCAAGCGGACCAAACGCAGGAAGCGCGCGAACAACTCGATCGCGTCGAGCGCGCACTCGAACGGCTCCCCGAAGAGCACCGAACCGTTTTCGTCCTGCGTGATGTGGAGGGCCTCTCAAATGTCGAGGCGGCAGAGCGCCTGGGGCTCAGCATTGCCGCAATCAAGTCGAGGCTGCATCGCGCGCGCCTGGCGCTGCGCGAAGCACTGGAGGATGCGTGAGCAAGACAGAGAACTTGCAGGAAAATCCGGCACTGCGGCTGGAAGAGGCGATCGGGTACCTGACCTATCGCGCGCAGGTCGCATTTCGCTTTTCGATGAACCAGGCGCTCGAGCGTCATGGATTCGGAGATTTCGGGCTTGAACAGTGGCGCGTGCTGCGCGCGTTGTGGGTGCAGGAAGGACTCACTCAGAACGAGATCGGCGTGCTGCATCTCAAGGATAAGACCAATGTGACGCGGCTGATCGACCAGCTCGAAAAGAAGGGTTTGGTCGAGCGCCGCAACGACCCGGCTGACCGCCGCGTATTTCGAATCTTTTTGACCAAGGACGGCAAGGCAATGAAGAAGAAGCTACTGCCGATCGGGGTCGAGGTGCGCACGCGCGCGATTGAGGGGCTGAGCGACGAGGACGTGCGCACAGCAACCCGCGTGCTTCGCACCATGACCGAAAACCTCCTTGCTGATGATGACTGAAGTTGCTCCCACCAGCTTCAAGACCGCGCTCGGCCGCGGCTTTCGCATGCGCTGCCCGCGTTGCGGGGAGGGGCGCATCTTCGAGAGCTTCTTTAAAGAGAACGAAATCTGCGATCACTGCGGGCTCAAACTTGAGGACCGCTCAGGCAAGACCTGGGCCTTCATGTACGTCACCACCGCCGCCTTTGTGGGGCCGCTCGCCTTCGCGGTGCTGGTGCTCCAGTTCATGGGGTACGACATGCCCGCGTTGCCGATCTTCGGCGTGATCGTGTTGTTGCTCTTTGCCAGCCTGCCTGTTCGCAAGGGTTGCGCCATCGCCCTGGACTATCTCGTCGAGGAGCGCGACCGCGCAGGGCGCGCCGAAACCTGATTCTCGTAGCCTCCAGGGCGCCTCTACGCCCCTTTGCCACTGAGGGTCGCCTGCACTAGCCTTGCCTGAACAATTGTTCAGAAAAGCGCCGGGCCGCCCGGCGCCCGCCTGACTCAAAGAGGGGAACCCGCATGAGCGCACTGGTCGAAACGAAATACGGAAAACTTCAGGGCTACGAAAAAGAAGGACTCCAGATCTTCAAGGGGATCCCGTTTGCCAGGCCGCCCGTCGGCAAGCTGCGCTTTCAGGCGCCCCAGCCGCCCGAGCCCTGGGACGGCGTGCGCGAGGCCAGCAAGTGGGGCGGCGCCTGCCCGCAGGACAAGATCCCCATCATGAACGTCGGCGAGATGAGTGAGGACTGCCTCTATCTCAACGTCTGGACGCCGGCCTGTGACGGCAAGAAGCGTCCGGTGATGTTCTGGATTCACGGCGGCGGCTTCATGATCGGCTCCACCGCACAGGGCGAATACAACGGCAAGCACCTGGCAAAGAACGGCGACGTGGTCGTGGTCTCAACCAACTACCGCCTTGGCGCCTTCGGCTTTCTGCATCTCTCCGAGCTGCTCGGCGAGGGTTTCCCCAGCGCGTCGAACAACGGCATCCGCGACCAGATCGCCGCGCTCGAATGGGTGCGCGAGAACATCGAAGCCTTCGGCGGCGATCCCGCCGACGTGACCATCTTTGGTGAATCGGCAGGCGGGATGAGCGTGAGCACACTGCTCGGCTCTCCCAAAACGAAGGGCCTGTTCGCCAAGGCCATCCCCCAGAGCGGCGCGGCCAATCACTCCATCAGCAGCGAGGACGGCACGCGCGCGGCAAAGGCCGTGCTCGACGCGCTCGGCATTGATCCGAAAAATCCCGAAAAACTCTGGGAAGTGGACGCCAGGAGCATCGTCAAAGCCCAGCGCGCCTCGGCCAAGCTGACGGTCGCTGTTGGTCCGGGCAAGATTCCGCAAACAGCAATGACGCTTATCCCGGTGGTTGACGGCGACGTCCTGCCCAGGGGAATCTGGGAAGCGATCAACGGGGGCATCGCAAAAGACGTGTCGGTGATGACCGGCACGACGTTTGAGGAATGGCGGCTGTTCTCGCAGATGGCCGAGCTCACTGCCGGCATGAGCGGCGGCGAGAAACCACCGGAGATCGACGCCGACAAGCTGAGCCAGTTCGTTGAAGCGGGCCTGCCCGGCCGCGCCGAGGCAGCGATCGCGCTCTACAGCAAGGGCCGCGAGGGCGCCAAGCCCCAGGAAATCTTCACGGCGATCGAGACCGACCGCATGTTCCGCGCGCCGGCGACGCGGCTGGTGGAAGCCCAGTCCAAACACAACAAGAATACCTATTTCTACCGCGTGGATTTCGCAGGCCCGACTTTCGGCGCCTGCCATGCCATCGACATCCCGCTCGTATTCGGCGGCGTGGACAATCCCTTCGGCCAGATGTTCACCGGCGGTGGGGAGAAGGCACGCACAGTCTCGAAGAACATGCAGGATGCATGGCTCTCGTTCGCAAAGACCGGCAATCCCGGACATGCGGGGCTCCCCGAGTGGCCGGCCTATGAAGAGAGCCGCCGCGCGACGATGATCTTCAACACTGAGTGCAAGGTTGTCGAGGACCCCGACGCCGAGCACCGCAAGTTCTGGGACGACATCTTGCCGCGATAGATTGCCGACAGGTATCAACCGGGTGTCATTCTGAGCGAAGCGAAGAATCGTGTGGAGGCGACTCGAACGCGAATCTTCGGGGCACAACGTGCCCCTCAGAATGACACCGTTTGTGCCGCTTGAATCAGGTAACCATGCCCCACACCTACTGGCTCTACGGATCTGAACTCTCTCCCTTTTCGCTCAAGCTGCGGGCGATGTGCGACTATGTCGCGCTTCCCTACACGTGGGTACCGGGCGAGGGCACGCGCTGGCAGGCCATTGCCGCAAGCGCGCTCGTGGAAGCCGCGCGTCGCGGCCGGGTGAATATCCACTACCCGCGCATGAGCGAGCTCGATGAGCTGCCGCTGGTGCCGTTCCTGATCGAGGATCGCCGCCGCGTGATGTACGACTCCACCGCGCTGGCGAGCTGGCTCGATGCGCGCGCGCCGCACGCGGCGCCGCTGATTCCGGCCGATCCGGCACTGGCCTTTGTGGCCGCTTGGCTCGACGAGGCTTTTGACGAATTCGGGCTCTACCTGGTGCACCACAACCGCTGGGTTGTATCGGCCGCGGACAACAACGCGGGCGAGCGACTGGGGCGCGAGTATTCCGTACTTACGGGCAAGCGTCTTGGAAAGCGCC
>JAGRBM010000523.1 GCA_020434085.1 Chrysiogenia bacterium
CGTTACGAGAACATCGTTCACGCGCTCGAACTGGAGGTCGAAGGCGAGGAATCCAGGCGCCTTGCCCATGAACTGGTCGAGGCCCACATGCGCGCCATTGCGCGCTCGACCCGCGCGGTAGAGGGCGCCGCCGCGTTGCTCGATCGCCTGCATGCCAGGGGAATCGGCGTCGCGCTGATCTCGAACTTCGACTACACGCCGGCGGCCGACTGGATTCTCGATCACACAGGCCTGCAGGGGCGCTTTGACAAGGTGATCATCTCCGATGCGCTGGGTCTTCGAAAGCCGCACGAGAAGCTCTTCGAGGACGCGATGAGCCACTTCGGCGCGAGCCCGGCCGAAAGCCTGCACATCGGCGATACCGCGCTGGCCGACATCTGGGGCGCCGGGCGCCTGGGAATCCGCACCGTGTGGATCAACCGCAAGGGCGAGGCCTTCCCCCACGATGAGCACGCGCCGAGCCTGGAAATCACCAGGCTCGCCGAGCTCCTCGACTACCTGCCCGATTGAGCCGGCCTTCGGGTTGGTCCCCCGCGCGCCCTTCGTGCTATGACGCCCCGGTCAGTTCTTCCGGGGGGTGCCAGTGAGCAAGGTTGCCATTCTCGTCAATCCCAATGCCGCGCGTAACGCGCGGCGCGCGGATCTGCAAAAACATCTCGAAGAGCGCTTCGGTACCAAGGTGGAGTTCATCCTGACGAAGGATCTGGACGCCCTGGCCGCCGAGGTGGGTCGCATCCACGAGCGCAGCCTCGACCTGCTGGCCATCTACGGCGGCGACGGGAGCTTTCGCCACTTCTACGAGACGTGGTTCAACACGCTTGGCGAGGACGCCGTGCCCCCGCCGGTGCTGCCGGTCGCGGGCGGCAGCCAGAACTACATGGCGCGCGATACGGGAACCTATCTCGGGCGCAGCGGCACGAAGAAGCTCAACGCGCGGCTGGGGACCGGCGAGTTCGGTGAGCATCTCTACACCTGGCACCAGCGCAACATCCTGCGCGTCGAGGATCCGCAGGCCGCCGCCACGCAATACGCCTTTGTCTACACCGACGGCCTGTTCTGGCGGGTGGGCAAGCGCTACTACGAAATGGGCGCGACCCAGTGGGCGGCGGCCAAGGCGCTCTTCGGCACGCTGGCCGCCGGTTTTGCCAGCAACCCCGAGAGCTTCGGCGGGGTGATGGCGCCCGACCCTTCCGAGGTCGTGCTCGACGATGACGCGCGCTTTGGCGGTCACCTGGCCATGCTGCTCAGCACGCTCAACACGCTGCTCCTGAACCTGCGGCTTTTCCCCGAACCCGATGTCACGGGCGAGGGCTTCCATCTCTTCGCGCTCTCGCGCGAGCAGCTCCGCCAGAACATCGTGCGCTTCCTGCAGATCGGCTGGAAGGGCGGGCAAGGCCACCACTGGCACGAGCCCGGCATCCGCACCGGGGTTCACAACCAGGTAGAGGTCAAAGGTACGCCGGGCTACGCGCTCGAAGGGGAGATCATCACCCCGGCCGGCGGCCCCACCGATCTCACCATCACCCTGGGCCCGAAGGTGCGGCTGGCGCGGATGGTGTGAGTTGCCCGCAAACTCCGCGTACTTGTCATTCTGAGCGGAGCGAAGAATCGGTCCCGAGTCGGCGTTGCCTGATTGAACGCGATCCTTCGCTGCGCTCAGGGTGACAGGTTGTTTGAGTGGTTCGGCCCC
>JAGRBM010000524.1 GCA_020434085.1 Chrysiogenia bacterium
TAGGCCGTCTGGTAGGTGATCAGCGCGTAGGCCACCGAGTGCGACTTGTTGAAGCCGTAGTTGGCGAACTTGACGATCAGGTCCCACAGTTCTTCGATGCGCTGTTTGTCGTGCCCGCGCTCGACGGCGCCGCCGATGAACTTGGCGCGCTGTTTTTCCATCTCGTCGGCTTTTTTCTTGCCCACCGCGCGGCGGAACATGTCGGCCTCTGCCAGCGTGTAGCCCGCGAGGTCCGAAGCCATGCGGATGATCTGTTCCTGGTAGACGATGATTCCCTGCGTGGGGCCGAGGATCGGTTCGAGCGCGTCGAGCGGGTAGACCACGGGCTTGCGACCGAACTTGCGATCGGCAAACTCCGGAATGTTATCCATCGGACCCGGACGGTAGAGGGCCAGGATATCGCTGATCTCCTCAATACCGCGGGGCTTGAGGCGCAGCAGCGTATCGCGCATACCCGAGGATTCGAGCTGGAATACACCGATGTTGTCGCCCTCGCAGAGCCGGTCGTAGGTCTTCGGGTCTTCGAGCGAGATGTTCTCAATGTTGAATTCGGGGTCATGCTTGGCACGCACCAGTTCTTCGGCGTGACGGATAAGCGTCAGTGTCTTCAGCCCCAGGAAGTCGAACTTCACGAAACCCAGCGTCTCCACCCCGCCCATGTCGAACTGGGTCACCACGTCATCGTCGGAGGTCTTGTAGAGCGGCATCCCCTTGGCGAAGGCATCGTTGCCGATCACTACGCCGGCCGCATGCATGCCCACGTGGCGCGCGAGGCCTTCGAGGCGCTGGGCGATTTCGAGAAGCTGTTCGGTCTTGGCGTCCTGTTTGGCCAGGTCTTTCAGACGTGGTTCCATTTCCAGGGCGCGCTTCAGAGTCACGTTGAGCGGGTTCTTCGCCTCGGGGTCGCGCGTGGGGATGAGCTTGGCGATCTTGTCCACGTCCACATAGCCGAGGCCCAGCACGCGGCCCACGTCGCGGATGACCGCGCGGGCCTTGAGCTTTCCGTAGGTGATGATCTGGGCGACGCGTTCCTTGCCGCCGTATTTCTCGGTGATGTATTCGATCACCTCGCCGCGCCGATCCATGCAGAAGTCGACGTCGATATCGGGCATGCTCTTGCGGCCGGGGTTGAGGAAGCGCTCGAAGAACAGGTCATAGGGAATGGGATCGACCTCGGTGATGCGCATGCACCAGGCCACCAGGGATCCGGCCGCCGAGCCGCGCCCCGGCCCAACCGGCACACCATGCTTTTTCGCCCACTGAATGAAGTCGGCCACGATCAGGAAATAGCCGGGAAAGCCCATCTGCCGGATGACTTTGAGCTCGTAGGCCAGGCGCTCTTCGTAGACTTTCAGGCGCTCTGGCGAGGGCGCCCTGCCCATGTGGCGAAGCTCGGCCACGCGGGCAGCCAGGCCCGTCTGGGCCTCCTTCACGAAATGCTTTTCGAGATCGACGCCCTCGGGCGGCTTGAACTCGGGCATGTGAAAGGTCGACATGTCGAACTCAAGGTTGCACTGGTCGGCAATCCACAGGGTTCGCTCCACCGCCTCGGGCGCATAGGAGAACTGGTGCGCCGCCAGCTCGCCGTCCTTGAAGTGGAGGTCGGTCTCCACCTCGTCGCCCTCTTCGAGGTTGCGGTTCATGCCGATGTACATGAGCACCTTGTGGGCGAGCCCGTCGTCGGCATTGAGGTAGTGGCAGTCGGCCGTGGCTGCCAGCGGAATGCCGGTACCCTCGGCAAGTTCGAGCATGCGCTCGTTCACGACCTTCTGGATGTCGAGCCCGTTTTCCTGGATCTCCAGATGAAAACAGCCGGGGTCGAAGATGTTCTTGTATTCGAGCGCCGCATTGCGGGCAGCGTCCATGTCGCCCTGGGAGAGCTTGTAGGAGACCTCCCCCTTGAGGCATGCTGAGAGCCCGATGAGCCCCTCGCTGTGCTTGGCCAGAATTTCCTTGTCGATGCGCGGGTTGTAGTAGAAGCCTTCCATGAACCCGCGCGAGGTGAGCTTGCAGAGGTTCTGGTAACCGATCTCGTTCTTGGCGAGCAGGATGAGGTGGTTGTTGCGATTCTTGCCCGATTTCTCGGTCATGCCCTGCGGGGCGACGTAGGCCTCGCAACCGATGATGGGTTTGATCCCGTGCTTCTTGGCGGTGGTGTAGAACTCGACCGTGCCGCACATGTTGCCGTGGTCGGTCATGGAGATCGCGGGCATGCCGAATTCCGAGGCCCGTTCCATGAGCCGCGAAATCCGGTTGGCACCATCGAGAAAGCTGTACTCGGTGTGCAAATGGCAGTGTACGAAATCGCCCTTGCTCGCCATGAAACTTACCGGCCGCCTCGCGGCCTCACCCCTTCAAGCTCGAATGGGCTCACGTTGCCATACGTCTGAACATATGGCAACGGGCCGGACTCAACGGGCAGGCATCCCCGCACCCTCAATCAGAGTGCGCTGAGCTCAGCATAACCTACTGAAGTCACTGACGATTTCAGTAAGTAACCCCGGGCCAGACCCTCTGCTCGCCATGCCCCTGCGAGTCACTGCTACAGAGTCAGATCGCTTAATAACCTCTTATGGAAGAGAGGGAAAGCGGGCATCTGCGGAATATCCGGGCTTGAGCGCTGGTATGGTAGGATGCGCGCCGAACGCCAAAAACTCCGCTTGAGGTACCGTCATGCTGATCAAGATCCGCAAGCCCTGGGAGATTTCCGAATCCCGGACCACACCCGAGGGGGTCTATGCCTCCCGCCGCAGCCTGCTCAAAGCGATGGGGCTGGGAACGGCCGCACTGGCAGCCGGCGGCATCGGTGGCGCGCGCGTCGCCCACGCGGGCCTTTTCGGATCCGACCCCGTCAGCGCCGAGGAATACGCCAAGTCGCTCAAGGGTCTGCCGGCACTCCCCAAGTTCGAGCGCAATTCCAGGTTCTCCGACCCATCCACGCCGGGCCAGAAACGCCCGCTCACGCCCGAGCATCTGGCCGGCGGTTACTGCAACTTCTACGAGTTCACTTCCACCAAGGAAGACGTCTTCTACAAATCGAAGGATTTCAAGCCGCGCCCCTGGACCCTCGAAGTGAGCGGCCTTGTCGACAAACCCAAGACCTGGGACCTGGACGAGCTCATCAAGAAGTTCCCGCTCGAAGAGCGCATCTACCGCTTCCGTTGCGTGGAGACCTGGTCCATGACCGTTCCCTGGATCGGCTTTCCCCTCAAGAAGCTGCTTGAGGAATCCCAGCCGAATTCAAAGGCAAAGTTCGTGCACTTCGTCTCACTTGAGGACTCGAGCCAGTTCCCCTCCCAGCGCAACCGGTTCTGGACTCCCTGGCCCTACCGCGAGGGCCTGCGCATGGACGAGGCCATGAACGACCTCGCCCTCATGGCGGTCGGTATCTACGGCCATGCCATGCCCAATGTGCACGGCGCGCCGCTGCGGATGGTGTTGCCCTGGAAGTACGGCTTCAAGGGCGGCAAGAGCATCGTGAAAATCGAGCTCGTTGATTCAAAGCCCAAGACCTTCTGGAACGACATCGCGGCTGATGAATACGGCTTCTATTCCAACGTCAATCCGCGCAAGCCCCACCCACGCTGGTCGCAGGCCCATGAGTGGCGGCTCTCCACCGGGCGAC
Organism: Chrysiogenia bacterium; assembly: GCA_020434085.1. NCBI lineage: Bacteria > Pseudomonadati > Chrysiogenota > Chrysiogenia > Chrysiogenia bacterium. The sequence continues at coordinate 3,626 of JAGRBM010000524.1, forward strand.
TCACCAAATACGAGACCCTGCCCTACAACGGCTATGGCGAGGCTGTCGCCCATCTCTACAAAGACCTGCGCGAACCCTGAGTTGCGCGCCGCGCCCCGATCTTCCAGCATTCGCCCATGATGCGGGCGGGCACATGGCGGATTCGCGCGTGGTTCCTTTTGGCGCTTGCCCTCGCGGCGGCAACTCCTGCGAACGCGCGCGCAGAGGAACCCAACCCCAAAGAAGACGAGCAGCCCGTCCCTTGCCCCGCCGTTCCCGACGACGAGGACGTCCCGGCCTGGAACCGCGAGTGCTGGGACCCCGAAAGCGCCGACGAGAATGTTCCGCGCCCGCCCACTCCCATCGAGGAGCAAAAAGGCGTGCTGGGCCTTCCCTCGTGGCTGATCAGCGAAGAACCCGTCCCCAAGCTCAACATCATTGATCCCGATCTCGAAGCCTTCCCGGCGGGCAACCTGTTCTACCCGCTGCTGGCCGACCCGACCGAGGTGCGCGCCGAGGGCGGATTCGGCCGCATTTCACGCGATCTCTCGGGAAGGCCGCTGACCATCGGCAGCCTGTGGATCGGCGTCGACTGGGGCGTGCTGCGGCACACCGAACGGACGCGCCAGAGCGGGACGCGTGATGGCTGGCAACTGGGACTGGAAGCGATGGCCACGGTGCTGCTGGGCTACACCGACCCGTTTGTCGGGGATCTCATCAATGCGGACTTTCTCGGAGGCGTCAATGCCAGCTATCGCTGGGGAAATCTCTCGGGCCGCCTTCGCGCCTACCATGAGAGCACGCACCTGGGAGACGAGTTCGTCTTCATCACCGGGCTCACCCCGGCGCAGCGGCTCAACGTCAGCTACGAGGCAATCGAGTTCCAGCAGTCCATCGATTACAAGGAGCTGCGCCTGAGCGCCGGCGGCGAGTTCCGCACGCGCATCGACCCGGACCCGCTCAAGCGCTGGGAGTTCAGCGCCAACGTCGAGTGGCGCTCCCACTACCGTCTATTCGTCTTTGGAAGGCCGCTTGTGGGCTACAACGTGCGCTTTCTCGAAACACACGACTACCGCGCCGCCCAGTCGCTTGTTGCCGGGCTGCAGCTCGGCAATCCAAGGCCCTACCAGATGAACTTCAAGCTGCTCTTCCGCATGTACGACGGTCCCTCACCCTACGGTCAGTTCCGCATCACCTCCCGCGATGTGCGCGAGTATCTGGTGACGCTGCGATGGTCGCCGTAAGGTCTACCAGGTCAGCGCAAGCCCTACCTCGGGCCCGTGCAGTTTCTGGTCACCGATTCCGATGTAGCGATAACCTGCGCGCAGCGAGGCATAGGGGAAGTCCGGATAGGTCAGCCGAAGCGCGCCGCGCAGGTCGGTGAGCTGCCCGCTGTCAAAGAATGCCCATCGCGCATCGCCTTCCCGCCCCAAATAATTCACAGGATAGAGCCCGGTTGAAACGCCCCACTGGAATCCCTTCGTCGAGAACGCCCGCTCGAAACCACGCGCCCCCGCCGCGACATCGAAGCGGAAATGCTCACTCCAGCCAAAGCGCCAGAGCCCCTCTACAAACCAGGAATCCAGCTCGTCGGGCGGTCGCTCCTCGCTGTAGCGCGTCCAGCCCCCAGCCGCTGCGATGGGGCCCCACCCCAGCTCGCCGCGCAGAGTGTAGCCATCGATATCGGCATCGATGAGACTCTGGTAGGTATTCTCGATCCGCGCGTTGGGAACGACGGGGGAGCCCGCTTTCCGCTCTTCACTGGCGTAATTTGCCGTACCCACCGTGGCCTTGAAGACAGCCTCGAGCCCTTTCCCGATCAGCCACACCATGGCAAAGAATTCGTCTCCATCGTCATCAAGATCTGGAGAAGAATCATTATGGCGGGGACCGCTGGGCGGACTCGGCGAGGGCCGGCTGGGCGTACGAAGCCCCTTCTCGAAGTCTCCGAGATCCCCCGCATGCGCAACGGTCGGTGCGACAACAAGTAGAACAAGAAGCAGGGCCAGGACGCGACGTGCCCCTACTCCCACTCGATCGTGCCCGGCGGCTTGGAGGTGATGTCGTAGGTGACGCGGTTGATTCCGCGCACTTCGTTGATGATGCGGCTGGAAACCTTCGCGAGTAGTTCATACGGCAGCCGCGCCCAGTCGGCGGTCATGGCGTCTTCGCTGGTAACCGCGCGAAGGGCGCAGACGTCTTCGTAGGTGCGCTCGTCGCCCATCACGCCGACCGTCTTGACCGGCAGCAGCACGACAAAGCTCTGCCAGAGCTGGTCGTAGAGTCCGGCGCCGCGGATCTCTTCGTCGAAGATGAGGTCCGCCTTTCGAAGCACCGCGAGCCGCTCGGGGCTCACCGCGCCGAGCACGCGGATGGCAAGCCCCGGCCCCGGGAAGGGCTGGCGCCAGAGCACCTCGCGTGGCATGTCCATCGCCGCGCCCACGGCGCGCACCTCGTCCTTGAAGAGCTCGCGCAGCGGCTCGATCAGCTTGAGCTTCATCTTCTCGGGCAGCCCGCCCACGTTGTGGTGGGTCTTGATCGTGACCGAGGGCCCCTTGACCGAGACCGATTCGATGACGTCGGGATAGAGCGTTCCCTGCACCAGGTAGTCGGCGCCGCCGAGCTTGCGGGCCTCTTCGTCGAAGACATCGATGAAGGTGTTGCCGATGATTTTGCGTTTCTTTTCAGGATCGCTCTCGCCGGCAAGGCGCTCGAGAAACATCTCGCCCGCGCGCACCACCGTCAGGTTCATGTGAAAGTGCTCGCGGAAGGTCTTCTCAACCTGTTCGGTCTCCCCCTCACGCATGATGCCCGCATCCACGTAAATGCAGTGGAGGCGGTCGCCGATGGCCTTGTGAACGAGCACCGCGGCCACCGAGGAATCCACGCCCCCGGAGAGGCCGCAGATCGCGCGGCCTTCGGGGCCGACCTTTTCACGAATCTCGGCGACGGTGCGCTCGACGAAGCTTTCCATCGTCCACTCGGCGTGAAGTCCGCAGACCCCGCGAACGAAGTTGGAGAGGATCTGCTTCCCGCAGGGCGTATGCACGACTTCGGGGTGAAACTGTACGCCAAAGACCGTGTTCTTTTCATTGGCGATGGCCGCCAGGGGCGAGTTGCTCGTGTGGGCAATGCGGCGGAATCCATTGGGCAGTCCCGAGATGCGATCGCCATGGCTCATCCAGACCTGCACTTCGGAATCGAGGCCCTCAAAGAGTCCCGCACTATCGTCGATCTGCAGCATCGCGTGCCCGTACTCGCGGTGATCGGCCTGCTCGACCTGTCCGCCCAGCAGGTGGGTCGTCACCTGGAGCCCGTAACAGATACCCAGCACCGGAACACCGACCTTGTAGACTTCTTCGGTGGGAAGCGGGGCGCCTTCCTTGCCCAGCGATGCGGGCGAACCCGAGAGAATGATCCCATTGGGAGCAAACTCCCGAATGGCCTCGATCGACATCGAGTAGGGATGGATCTCGCAATAGACCTCGAGCTCACGCACCCGGCGGGCGATGAGCTGCGTCACCTGCGAGCCGAAATCGAGGATCAGAATCTTCTCATCGGGAACAAAATGCATTTCTAAACCTTTTCCTAGCCCTCGAGTTTGTAGTTCGGGGCTTCCTTGGTGACGATGACGTCGTGCACGTGGCTCTCGCGAAGGCCGGCGGCGGAGATCCGCACAAAGTCGGCCTTCTCGCGCAGCTCGGAGAGATTTTTCGCACCCACATAGCCCATGCCGCTGCGAAGCCCGCCCATGAGCTGGTAGAGCGAATGGGCGACCGGCCCCTTGTAGGGCACGCGGCCCTCGATCCCCTCGGGAACGAGCTTGCTGGCCTCGACGACTTTTTCCTGTCCGTAGCGATCGCGCGATCCCTGGGCCATGGCGCTGAGCGAGCCCATGCCGCGATACATCTTGAAGGAGCGGCCCTGATAGAGGATGAGCTCACCGGGCGACTCATCGGTTCCGGCCAGCAGCGAGCCGATCATGATCGCGTGAGCGCCGGCGGCCATGCCCTTGACCACGTCGCCGGAGAACTTGACGCCGCCATCGGCAATGATCTTGCCACCCATCTCTTCGGCGGCAGCGGCGCAGTCCATGATCGCGGTAATCTGGGGGACGCCCACGCCCGCCACGATGCGGGTCGTGCAGATGGAGCCCGGGCCCACGCCGACCTTCACCACGTCGGCGCCGCACTTGATCAGATCGCGCACGCCGGCAGCGGTAGCGACGTTGCCGGCCACAATGAGCAGCTCGGGAAACAGCTTGCGCATCTGCTTGACGGTATCGAGCACCATCTTCGAGTGACCGTGCGCGGTGTCGATCACCAGCATGTCCACGCCGGCTTTTACCAGCGCCTGGGCGCGTTCCTTGCGATCGCCGCCCACGCCGATGGCCGCCGCGACGCGGAGGTGACCCACGGCGTCCTTGCTGGCGCTGGGGAATTCCTGGGTGTTGAGCACGTCGCGAATGGTCATCAGACCGGCCAGCTTGCCACCCTTGCCCACGAGCAGCAGCTTCTCGATGCGGTACTCGTGCATGATGCGCAGGGCTTCCTTGGCAGACACATCGGGCTTCGCGGTCACGACCTTCTTGGTCATGATCTCGGAGACCTTCACAGACTGGCGCGTTTCAAAGCGCAGGTCGCGCGCGGTGAGGATGCCCTGCACCTTGCCAGCTCCGTCGGTCACCGGCAGGCCGGAGATCCCGTGCTTGGCCATCAGGGCACGCACCTGCGCCACCGTCTGGGAGGGGCGAATCGTCACGGGATTTTCGATGACGATGTTTTCGGACTTTTTGACCTTACGGACTTCACCGGCCTGGACGTCCGGCGGCAGGTTTTTATGAATGACGCCGATCCCGCCCTCGCGGGCCATGGCGATGGCCATGGCCGATTCGGTCACCGTGTCCATGGCCGAGGAGAGAACCGGGATGTTCAGTGTGAAGCCGGGCGCCAGCTCGGTCTGCAGGCTCACGTCGGCGGGGAGCACATCGCTGCTGCCGGGCTGCAGGAGCACGTCGTCGAAGGTCAGCGCCTCGCGGATGGTATTATTCTCGCTCATCGGGCGGCCTCCATACGCAAACGGCCCTCGCAAGCGGGGCCGCTGAAACTCATGATTTTGTCGGTTGTTGCTGTGTGAACTGGGGCAAACATGGCCAAGTTTTAGCCGCCCAGACCGGTCAGTCAAGATCCCCGGCCCCACTTCGCACGGGCATCGAAATTCCCCGGGACGCCAGCGGCCCCGGCCCTCGCCCCCGGGCCCTTTGGCGGGTATATAGGGGACACGCGAGGCAGATCCATGTTCAAAGCAATGCTCGGCAAAATCATCCACCAGAGCGACCTTGAGGAATCCGAGGTCCTGGAGTTTCTCGACGCCATTGTGAGCGGCACCATCAGCCCGGCCCAGACGGGCGCCGTGCTGGCCGCTCTGGCCACCAAGGGTCCCTCTTCGGGCGAAATCGCAGCCGTTGTGCGCTTCCTGCGCCGCCATCTGGTGGCAGTGAGCCCCAAGCGCACCGACCTCCTTGATACCTGCGGCACGGGCGGCGATGCCTCGGGCACTTTCAATATCTCAACCGTCGTGGCCTTCGTGGCCGCCGGCGCCGGCGCGGCCGTGGCCAAGCACGGCAACCGGGCGGCCAGCTCGAAATCCGGCTCGGCCGACGTCCTCGAAGCCCTGGGCATCCGGCTCGATCTCTCCGCCGAGGCCCTGGCCGACTGCATCGATGAACACGGCATTGGATTTCTCTACGCCCCGGCCTTCCACCCGGCCATGAAACACGTGGCCCCGATCCGAAAAGAACTGGGCATCAAGACGATCTTCAACCTTGCGGGCCCGCTCTCCAATCCCGCCGGCGCGACCCGGCAGCTCGTGGGCGTCTATGACCGCCACCTGACCGGCCCCGTGGCACAGGCGCTCGCCGGCCTTGGCACCGAGCGCGCCATGGTGGTGTGCGGCCACGACGGCCTCGACGAGATATCGCTCAGCGCCGAGAGTGAAGTGGCCGAGCTCAAGGACGGCAAGGTCGAGCGCTGGACCCTCAATCCTGAAGACTACGGGCTTCCGATGTGCGACCTGAGCGCCCTGGCAGGGGGCACGCCAATGGAGAACGCCAAAATCGCCCTCGACATTCTCGACGGCAAGGTCGGGCCCCAGCGCACCATCGTGGAGCTCAACGCGGGCGCGGCCCTCTATGTCTCGGGCGTGGCTGACACGCTGGCCGCCGGCATCGAACTGGCGCAGGGATCCATCGAAACCGGCTCGGCCCGCGCCAAACTAGAAGCCCTGCGCAACCTGTAAGAACCATGGCCACCATTCTTGATCAGATCGTCGCCGAGCGGCGCATTGCTGTAAAACAGGCCCGCGAGAAGCGAAGCGTTTCGGAGCTCGAATCACTCGCAAGCGAGCGCCCAGTTCCGCGCTCGCTGCGTGCGGCCTTCCTGGGCATCGAGCAGGCAAAGGCCGCCGATGCTGACTTGCCTCACCGGGTGATCTCTGAAGTAAAGCGTGCCTCCCCTTCGAAGGGGCTCATCCGCGCCGATTTCGACGCGCTGGCTATCGCCAAGTCCTACGAAGCAGGCGGCGCCGCAGCGATCAGTGTGCTGACCGAGGAGAAGCACTTCCAGGGCTCGCTGGAATATCTCACGAAGATTGCCGCCGAGGTTCGCCTGCCGGTGCTCCGCAAGGACTTCTTCGTCGATCCCTACCAGGTGATCGAGGCCCGCGCCCATGGCGCGGCGGCAATTCTGGTGATCATTGCTTGCACCGAGCGCGCCCTGTGCGAGGACCTGCTCCACGCGGCGCAGGAATACGGGCTCGACGTGCTGGTCGAGGTCCACACCCGCGGCGAGCTCGACAAGGCCCTGGAACTGGGCGGCGAGCTGTTGCTGGGCGTGAACAACCGCGACCTGCACACCTTCAAGACGGACATCCAGACAACGCTGGACCTGATCCCCCATGTTCCACAGGGGCGCAAGGTCATTGCCGAGAGCGGGCTCAATACCAGGGAGGACCTCGACACGCTGCGCGCGGCCGGCGCCGGGGGATTCCTCATCGGCGAGAGCCTGATGCGCGCGCATGATCCGGGCGCAAAACTCGCCGAGATGATCGGGAGGAAGACATGATCCGCATCAAGATCTGCGGGAACACATCCGTCGTGGACGCCCTCGACGCCGCCCGCGCCGGGGCCCACGCCATCGGCCTGATCCTGTACGAGCACAGCCCCCGCTGCATCGATCCCGAGGAGGCCGCCCGCATCTGCGCGGCAATGCCCCCGTTTGTCACCACGGTCGGGGTATTCGTCAACGAGTCAATCGATACCATCCGCATCCTGCAACGCGAGATCGGCTTCGACCTCGTCCAGCTCCACGGGGACGAGCCCCCCGAGATGGTCGAGGAATTCGGGCCGCGCACCATCAAGGCGCTTCGCCTCCATCACGAGGATGACCTGGCAAAGCTCGACGCCTATGCCTCGGCGGGCGCGCTGCTTCTTGATACCCCGAAGGAAGGGGTTTACGGTGGCAGCGGCGAAGTCGGTGACTGGCACCTGGCGAAGCTGGCGGTCGACCGCCTTCTCGAAAAGGGCCAGCCGATCATTCTGGCGGGCGGCCTCAATCCAGAGAACGTCGCCACAGCCATCCGGCGCGTGACCCCCTTCGGCGTGGACGTCGCCAGCGGCGTGGAAGCCCAGCCGGGAGCCAAGGACAGGACCGCAATGCGGCGCTTCGTCGTCGAAGCCGCCGCTGCAGGCATCGGCCTGCGCTAGAGAAACAATGGCAAACATCAAACGACCCAAACCCCAGGGGCACTTCGGAGAGTTCGGCGGCCAATACGTGGCCGAAACCCTGATGCCCGCACTCGACGAGCTGGAAACCGCGTGGAAGGCCGCGCGCAAGGACCCGAAGTTCAAGGCGGACCTGAGCAAGGCGCTCTCAGAATACGTCGGGCGTCCCACCCCCCTGACCTACTGCGAGCGGCTCACCAAAGAACTCGGCGGCGCGAAGATCTATCTCAAGCGCGAGGACCTCTGCCACACCGGCGCCCACAAGGTGAACAACACCGTGGGGCAGGCCCTGCTTGCCCGGTGGATGAAGAAGCCGCGGCTCATCGCGGAGACGGGCGCCGGCCAGCACGGCGTGGCAACGGCAACCGTGGCGGCGTGGCTGGGATTCGATTGCGTGGTCTACATGGGCGAGGAAGACGTGAAGCGCCAGAGCCTCAACGTCTTTCGCATGAAGCTTCTGGGCGCGGAGGTTCGCCCGGTCTCCAGTGGCTCGCGCACCTTGAAAGACGCGATGAACGAGGCGCTGCGCGACTGGATCACCAACGTGCGCGATACCTTCTACGTAATCGGCACAGTCGCGGGCCCGCATCCCTACCCCGCGCTGGTACGCGACCTGCAGTCGGTCATCGGCAAGGAAGCGCGCCGCCAGGTGCTCAAGGAAACGGGCAAGCTGCCCGACCTGCTGGTGGCCTGCATCGGCGGCGGTTCGAACGCCATGGGGCTCTTCCACCCCTTCCGCAAGGACGCAAAGGTCGCCATGCGCGGCGTGGAAGCCGCCGGGCTTGGCATCGACACCGACAAGCACGCGGCAAGCATCAACCGCGGCCGCGTGGGCGTGCTGCATGGATCGAAGAGCTACGTGCTCATGGATGGCGACGGCCAGATCACCGAGGCCCACTCCATCTCGGCGGGCCTCGATTATCCGGGCGTCGGGCCCGAGCATGCCTACCTGCACGATACCGACCGCGTGCAGTATACGACCGCCACCGATGACGAGGCGCTTGCCGCGCTCAAGCTCCTCGCCGAGACCGAGGGTATCCTCCCCGCGCTGGAGACCGCCCACGCCATCGCCGAAGTCGTGCGCACCGCGCCCAAGATGAAGAAGAACCAGATCATTGTCGTCAACTGCTCGGGTCGCGGCGACAAGGACATGAACACCATCGCCGGCGCGATGGGCTACAACCTGGGGGTGAAGTGATGAGCCGCATCCCCGAAGCACTCCGGAAGATCAACAAGGACGAAGGCCGCGCGGCGCTCGTCGTCTACGTCACCGCCGGCGACCCCGACATCAAGAAGACCGGAAGAATTCTCGACGCCTGCGAAAAAGGCGGCGCAGACATCATCGAGCTGGGTGTGCCCTTCTCCGACCCTCAGGCCGACGGCCCCACCATTCAGGCCGCCAGCGAGCGAGCCCTGGGTGCAGGCACCAAGATCTCGCAGATCCTCGAAGTGATCGCGGACTTCCGCAAGCGCTCGGAGCTGCCGATCCTGCTCTTTGGCTACTACAACCCGGTGTTCGCCCACGGCCCCGAGACCTACTGCAAGAATGCGGCAAAGGCCGGCGCTGACGGGCTGCTCATCGTGGACCTGCCGCCCGAAGAGGCCGAGGAAGTGCGCCCCTATGCCGCCGCTAACGGCCTCGATCTGATCTACCTGCTCGCGCCCACGTCGACGAAGGAGCGCATGCAGCTCGTCTCCCAGGTGGCCAGCGGCTTTGTCTACTATGTGCAGGTGACCGGCGTAACCGGCGCACGCACCGATCTGGCAGCCGACCTCTCACCCATGCTCAAGAAAATCCGCAAGCAGATCAAGCTGCCCGTGGGCGTCGGATTCGGTATCAGCACCGGCAAGCAGGCCGAGGCAGTCGCCCGCGACGCCGACGCGGTGGTAGTGGGCAGCGCGCTCGTGAGCCGCATTGCCGAGCACGGCAAGTCCGCGGATCTCGAAAAAGTCGTCGAGGGCTTCGTGCGCGAGCTGCGCCAGGGCATTGAGTGCGCCGCGAAGAAACGATAAAGCGAGGAAGCCGTTGAGCGGGGAAGAAAACACGCAGATCGAGGTTTCGAAAATGCGGCGCGGACCGCTCGTCGCCGCCATCGCGGCAGGTGCAGTACTGCTCCTTGCCATTGCAGCCTACCTGCTCTCTCCGCGCATCAGCGTTGCAGGGTTCGAAGTTCAGCAGACCCGCGACACCCACTTCAAGTTCTCCCTCAAGCTTGCCATCCAGAATCGCCTGCCCGTGGACATCCGCGTCGATGCCTACGAGTTCTTTCTCGACGTCA
>JAGRBM010000525.1 GCA_020434085.1 Chrysiogenia bacterium
AAAGGCTTCCTCAGGCCGCCGCTGCGCGGCCGGGGGGCGGCGCGCCCTCACCGGAGACGCGTCCCATCATGCGCTGCATCTGTTCCTGCATCTTCACGCCCATGCGGTAGAGCTTGAGGTTCATGGCACCTGGGGCCTTGTCGGTGACGTGGTTGACGCGGTTCCAGTAGTTGGCGACCCGTTCGGGGGAGCGCATCCTGGCCTGCATGCTCTTTGCGTTGCGCGCGACGGCGACAAAACCCATGGGCATGAACACCATCATGGGGGCCATGCGCAGGCGTTGCAGGGTGGTGGGCTTTCTCAGCTCGATGTCCACGCCCTCGGCCTTGCGCTGGAGCAGCCAGTAATCCATCGCCAGGTGGCGCGATTCGTCCACGTCGATACGGCGGAAGACTTCCTTCTGGAGTGGATCGTCGATTTCCTTGAGCGCGGGAATGAGCAGCGCGTCCAGCCCGATCTCGAAGAGAATGATCTGCGTGCTGGTAAATTCATGGAGCAGGCGCGTGGGGCTCTGCCACAGCACGTCCTGGAACTTGAACATCGCGCGGGTCGCCAGCGGCAGGTCTTCCCACTCGGTGCCGAGGCGCCTGGCCATCAGGATCTCGGCCTCCGCGTGGCGGCGCTCATCGATGCCAAAGAGCTCATAGATCTGCTTGGCCGTCTTGTCGGTGACGTACCTGGCGCACAGCTCGAAGATGCGCGCGGCCTGAATCTCAAGGCCGGCGGTGAAGAGGATCATCAACGCCATCTCGCGCTTTTCCTGCTCGGAGAGATGATCGGCGCCCTGCAGGGGCGTATCCCAGTCGAATTCGTGTACGGACCACTGGCCCTTGCGGGTGCGGTCGAGAACGTGTTCGAGATCGAGGTCCATGGCTGGTGCTCCTTCCGGCCAATCGCGGCAATATGGTAACTGTAACGATCGTTCCAGATAAGTGCAAGGAAAAATTGTAACCTGCTGAAATCAAAGAAGAACCCCCGGCATTTGCCGGGGGTCTTCCTGGTTGAAAATGCTGGCTCGCTCTAGAAATCAACCTGGAAGCGACTCTGGACCACCTGCAGGTGGCCTTCCTTGAGTCCGGGCGCCAGTGCCAGCTCATCGAAGGTCGCCAGGACGTAGTTGGTCATGATGCGGGCATTGGGCGTGAGGTACCAGTTCACACCCAGCGTGTAGTTGGTCTCGTTGCCGCCGGCGACGCCCTCGGCGCGGTCGGTAAGATTGACCGAATCGACACGGAACGCGACTTCGATTGCGCCAAAGCCGTCCTTGCCCAGCCCGTTCCCGGGCTTTACGCGGCCGAACTTGCCGCCGCTGTAGGGACGGAACTCACCGGTGGCGAACACGCTGGCCTGCACGTACCAGGCGTGAAAGCGCGGCTCACCCGTGTTGTTGAGCGCCGCATTGAACTGGCGGTCGTTGCTTACGAACACCAGCATGTACTCGCCCTGCACGCTGACGATACCCATCTGGGCGGCGAGCTCGAAACCGAGCTGCTGGATGCTGTCGGCGTCGAAGTCCAGCGTGTTGAGTGCGTAGGTGCCGGTCGCATGGGTTCCCGCGCGCGCGCGGTAGCGGCATTCACGCGCAGTGATCGCGCCGCTGGGGGTCGTCGGAAATACGATCGTATTGGCGGGATCGGCGACACTGCCGCTGCCGCCGCAGGCGGGATCTTCATGGAAGCGGTAGCCAACGCCCAGGTGGACGACCTGCTCGCCCTTGTCTTCGAGGATCGGGGCAAGCGTCGCGCGCAGGGTGATGGCGTAGTCGCCATCCTCGGTTGCGCCGGGGCCGCTCGCCGCGCCTCTGCCCTCGCCGGGGCGGAAGATGCCTGCAGCCAGGGAGAGCTTGTCATCGAGCAGCTTGTTGTTGGTCAGCAGCGCGCCGACGCTATAGCCGGGATAGAAGGTGCTCATCAGCGAGCGCTCCATGAAAGTGATGTAGTTGGCGCTGGTCATCTCATCGAGCTGCAGCGGCTCTTTCTGGTTGCCAATCGTGATGTCGGTTCCCGCCGCCACGTCGCGAAAACGCATGTAGGCGCTGCTGATGGCCGCTTTGCCGCCCGCAAAGTCGATTTCGACTTTCCAGGCGACCTTCTTGTTGATCTCACCAGCGTTGAAGAGGCGCAGGCGGCGGAACTCCGTACCGTCGATGAATGGGCCGCCGTTGACGTTCACTTCGAAGTCGCGGTTGCCCCAGCCCCACATCGTGTCGAACTGGGCGCGGCCGCCGAAGCTGACGCTGAGATTCTCGCTCTTGAAGCGAACGCCGTTGTCCCAGTAGGCCTGAAAATCTTCCCTGGCCTGGGCAGGCACGGCCTGTGCCAGGGTGAAGAGCGAAAAGATACACAGAAATGCGGCTGCCGCCACGGTGCGATGGAATAGGCGCATGATACGGTCTCCCCGAAGTTGCCAATTGGATCAATTCAGGTTGCCGAGTTTGGCGCACGTGCCGTGGGGAGGCAACAAAGAAAAACCCCCGGCCATCTGGCCGGGGGTTTCGTGATTCAGAAAATGAATCGGGTTGCGGCGGCTTAGAAATCCACCTGGAAGCGGGTCTGCACAGCCTGCAGATGACCTTCCTTGAGCGGCGGGGCGGCCAGCTCGTCGAAGGAAGCGTAGACGTAGTTGAACATCACGCGGGCGTTGGGGGTCATGTACCAGTTCACGCCGAGGTTGAAGTTCAGCTCGTTGCCGCCGGCGACTGCCTCAGCGCGGTCGGTCAGGTTGATGCTGCTCAGGCGGGCAGCGATCTCAATGGCGCCGATGCCGTCCTTGCCCAGCTCGTTGTTGGGCTTGACGCGCGAGAAGGCGCCACCCTTGTAGGGGCGGAATTCGCCGGTGGCGAAGACGCTGGCCTGCACATACCAGGCGTGGAACTTCGGCTCGCCGGTCGCGTTCGTGCCACCAAAGGTGCCACCCACGACGCCGTCATTCGAGACGATCGCCAGGATGTATTCACCCTGAACATTGACCATGCCGAACTGGGCGGCCAGTTCGAAGCCGAGTTCCTGAATGGTGTCGGCGTCGAAGTTACCGGTGTTGACGTAGCGGGGCGAGATGTGAATCTCGGGGCGCTCACGGAAGCGGAACTCATTGACCTTGCTCTGATACGGGTCCTCGTGGAAGCGGTAGGCAATACCGACGTGGACAACCCGCTCGCCCTTGTCCTCGAGGATCGGAGCAAAGGTCACGCGGCCGCCGAAGGCATACTCGCCATCCTCGCTGCCGCCAAGGATGGTCGGACGCGAGATGCTGGCTGCCACGGTGGCCTTGCCATCGAGCAGGGAGTGGTTGGCCACCTGGAGGCCGACGGTGCGGCCGGGCGAGAATGCATTGGCCAGCGAGCGCTCCATGAACGTGATGTACTTGGAGCTGGTCTGCTCTTCGAGGCTGAACGGTTCCTTCTGATTACCAACGGTCACGCTGAAGCCGGCGAAGACGTCCTTGAAGGTAACGTAGGCGTCCTTGAGGCTCAGTGCGTTGTTGGCATAGTCGATCTGGACCTTCCAGCCGACCTTCTTGTTGATCGTGCCCGCGTTGTAGAAACGCAGGCGACGGAACTCGACACCATCAAGGTACGGGCCACCGTTGAGGTTGACCTCAAAGTCCCGGTTGCCGACGCCCCACATGGCATCAACCATGACGCGGCCGCCGAACTTGACGCTGACGTTGTCGCTTTTGAGGCGAATGCCGTTATCCCAATAGGCCTGGAAATCTTCCTTGGCCTGTGCCGTGGTGGTAAGGCCGAAAGTCGCAATCGCGACGAATAGCGCCACAAAGAGCGCCGCCGGCTTACCAAGGTGCTTCTGAACCCTCCGAATGTCTCGCATTTGTATCCCGTTCTCCTTAGGTTTCTTGACAGAGGTTTTGTTTCCGACCGGGGGCGATCCCCATCCGTGGCGGAATCGTTGCGCCGCACACTAACGATGTTCTGTGACGCCCATGTGACAGGGTCGCGCGGATGCTGTGAAACTACGCTCTGAGTGCTTCCTGGAATCGCCAGAGGGTGCGGAAGTGGAGCAGGAAAGGCCATTCCGGGGCGATTGGGCGGGCAGATGCAGCCTGCTTCGCTGACAAGTCGGGCTTGCCGGCTGCTTCGAACGGGCACAAAAAAGCGCGCCCACCTCAAGGGTGGGCGCGCCGGTGAATCAAGGGTGCCGGAGGCCTACTGAATCGTCTCACCGAAAATGTGGTCGTTGACCAGATCGAGCTGCAGGGAGTCGTGAATCTCGTGGTCGAGCATGGGCACGCGCACGACGAACTGGTCCTTGTCGAGCAGCTTGGTGAGTGAGCCAATCTTCTTCGCTTCGAGTTCCGCCAGCGTTTCGAGATTGGCAAAGTTCTGTGCGAGCGCCTCGGTCAGACCGGCCCATTGCTCGCCGAGCGCGGGATCTTTCTCGATTTTCGAGCGCAGCGCTACGCGATCTTCTTCATTGGAGAGCTTTTCGGCGGCTTCGCGGTGGGTCTCGCTCTCCAGGTAGTGCGAGTGCACGCGGTTGAAAATGAAACCGCCGAAGGGAATTTTCGCTTCGATCAGGCGCTGATGGAAGTAGCGCGTCTCCGAGAGGGCCAGCGGCGTCGGGGCGGTAACGAGCAGGAACAGGGCCTTCTCGCTCTGGAGCAGGTCGTTCGTCGCGCGTGCGCGCACGCGGAAACCTTCGTAGTAGCCTTCGAGGCTGGAGACGAACTCGCTGATGTCGTGGATGACACTGGAGCCGATGATGCGCTCGAGCACCTTGAACACGGCGGTTGTTCCCACGCGCAGCAGGCGCATGCCGCCGCTGCGGCCGGTGTCGATGAACACGCGCACAAAGGTTCCGTCTTCGAGAAACTGGAAGAGCTTCTTGGGGGCTTCGAGGAAATCGAGCGCATGCTTGGTGGGCGGCGTATCGAGCACGATGAGGTCGTAGTCGCCCTCGTTGTGCAGGTGATAGAGCCGCTCCATCGCCATGAATTCCTGCGCACCGACCAGGTTGTCGGACAGGTATTTGTACATGCGGTTGTCGAGGATCTTCGAGACGATGCTCGAATCGGGCGCGTAGCGGGTCATCACGGCGTCCCACTCGGCCTTGGTGTCGAGCATCATGGCGTAGAGCTCTCCCTCGAAGGTCTCACCCTGTTCGATGAAGCGTTCCTTGGGCACCTGCCGCGCCTCGGCGCCAAAACTCTCCAGCCCCAGCGCATTGGCCAGCCGGCGGGCCGGGTCGATGGTAAGGACGAGTACCTTGCGACCGCGCTTGGCCTCAGCCAGCGCGATGGAGGCCGACACAGTGGTCTTGCCCACGCCGCCCGGGCCGCTGCAGACGACGACGCTGCGGTTGGCAATCCATTCAGCAGGCTTCATTTCATCTGCTCCTGCAGCTCGGCTTCGAGAACGTGGCTGAGCTTCTCCACCGCCGTCTTCGCGTAGCTCTTGGCATAGACGAAGGGCAGGCGCACCATCGGCGCGTCGAGCTCGGCGAGTTTTTCGATGTAGTGCACGCCGTGGCCGTGCTTGATGGACTGGCTGCGTGCGGCATTGATGAGCGCGTCGCCGATGTCCGTTCCGCCAAGGTGGGAGCTGAGCGCGTCGCGCTCGGCACCGCCACCAAGGAGTTTTTCGAAGAGCGGCTGTGCCTCACCCGGGTAGGCGGCCGGCGGAATCTGGTTGGCCAGAAGAAGCCCCAGCGGCAGATTGAGATCGCCGCGCATGGCGGAGACAAGCTCGACCGTCTCGGTATAAGGAAGCTCTTCGGGGATCGTTGCGATGTGGTAGGCGGCCTCGTCGGGGTTGGCGAAGAAGTCACGCATCTTGGCCGCGTAGTTGGCAATGGGACCACTGCCGCCCACGGCCTTGCGCGTGGCCTCGGGAAGCTGCCACAGCGAGACGCCGTGCCCGGTGGCCGGCGAATCGATGATCATCATGTCGTAGTCCGGGCGCTTCTTGTCGAAGGCCTGGCCCATGTCCCAGATCTTGCCGAGCACGACGAACTCGCGAAAGCCCGGCATGCCCTGGATCCAGTATTGAAGGAAGCTCTTCTTGAACAGGGCGTCGTAGACGCTCTGGAGCCGCACGAAGCGCAGCACGTATTCTTCCATGGAGTGATCGGGGTCGAGGTTTTTGGCGTAGAGGCCCGGATAGATCTCAACTTCCTGGTAGCCGACCGGCGGGATCTCAAAGAGCTGGCTCATGCGCTCCTTGGTGTCGGTCTCCAGAATGATGGCGCGGCGCCCGTGGCGCGCGGCAACCAGGCCCATGGCGGCGCAAAGTGTGCTCTTGCCCACGCCGCCCTTGCCGGTGACGATGTGCAGGCGCTTCGAGAGCAGCCAGTCCAGTTTCGTTTGTTGCGAACTCATCGGTGCCAGATTCCCCAAATGCACTGCCGCGCCGGGCCGCTCAGGCCTGCGCGGTCAGCTCCGTGCGAATCACTTCCGCAGTTCTCTCCGAGAACAGCAGTGTGTTGTGTCCCATTCCCCCGAGGCTGTGATTGACGCCATACCCCTTCAGCTCGCCCGACTCGCCCGGAACGACCAGTGCATCGTCGGGTGAGTAGATGGAGACGAACTGCGTGCCTTCCACTTTTGCCGCCGCCTTCTGCAACTCCGCGAGCTCCGGGTTCTTCGGATGCAGCAGGTCCATGGCATGGCGCGGGAAGAAGGCGGCCATGCGCGTTCCGGCATAGGGCGCGGCGATGGCGACGAGCTTTCGCACGTTCGCGGCGCCGTCCATGTGCGTGATGTAGTGCATCGCCACCAGCGAACCCAGTGAGTGCGCGAGGATGTCGATGCGCTCGCATCCGGTCTCGATCTTGATGCGGTCCACCTGGCGCGAGAGCTCGGTGGCCATGTCCGCGATCGAACCGGCGGTGGTGCGGTAACTGTAGGCGGCGAAGCAGTCGAGCCCCATGGCGCGGAGCTTGGAGCGGAGTACCCAGAAATTGCCCGCGTGGCCGTAGTAGCCGTGAACGCAGAGAATGGGGTACTGGTTGTGCCCGGCAAGGCGCACCTGGGAGCCGCGCTCGAGGAACTTCATCGGCAGCGTCAGCCAGGTGAAGTAGCTGGCGGCTGCTTCCATCAGAACCACGCCGAGCCCGCGGCCCAGCGAGATGTGCGCCGCCTCGGTGGCGGGGTCGGCTTCGCGTGCGCGCTCGTACTGGCTGACCAGATACGAGACGGTGTTGACCGCGACGAAGCACAAGTAGCCGAGTAGTAGTAGTTTGATGAGCAGCACTGAATCGGGCTCCCGCTTGCGGGGCGTCCCATGCCGCGCTGTCAGGGGACTGGGGCAGGGGGCCGCAAAACCGGCACAAACTATGGTTAGGGGCCTCAAAAGTCAACCAAAACCGGTACTTGCAGCAGATTCGGAAGTGGCTGAAGATTATGAAAGCAGGGGCCGTCCGCGCCCCCGGGGAGTGCGTTTGGAAAAGCAGACAGGAAAGCCCCTCAGCCGGGCCCAGCGACGCAGGATGCAGGACATCCTGGTGGGCTTTGGCGTGGTCTGCCTGCTGGTGGGTGGCGGAATCTGGCTCAAAGTAAGCGCCAATCAGAAAGTTGCCCGAAAAGAACAGGAGTGTCTGGAGTTTTTCGCCCGGGGGCTTGCAGGAAAGGCTGATGCCCCTGCCGTGGAGGCGCTGGACCGGGCAGGCGCCTGTTATGGCGACCTGCTTCGGGCAAAGCCGCTGTTTTCCCAGATGGGCTTTCGCGCGCAGGCCGCCGCCGATGTGGCTGCCTATCTGCAGGACGAATCCACCCGCGCCACGCCGGCCGAGGCCCTGACAAATGAGCGCTTCAGGGAGGGCTTTGAGGCATTTGCTGCCGGAGACCTGCCCGCCGCCGCGGCTGCCTTCGATCACCTCACGCAGCAGCCCGGTTCCATCGGCAAACTCGCAATGCAGTATCGGCGGCTGATCGCGGAACTGATGCAGATCGCGCCATGACGCATTCGGCCTTGTCAGGGGCGCGGGTGTTTAGTAAGAAGTTCACGGAAATAACTGAAATGATTGGCGGTTTTTGTTCACGCGGCCATGGATACGACGGTCCTCATCATCGATGACTCCGAGAGCGTTCGCAATCGAGTGCAGCGCGCCCTCAGCGAGAAGCAGGTTTTCTCCCGCTTCCTGCTGGCCGGTGACGGCGTCGAGGGATTCAAGCTCCTGCTCGGCAACCGCGTCGACCTCGTTTTGTGCGACATCATCATGCCCGGCATCGATGGTTTTCGCTTCCTGAGTCTCATCCAGAGCAAGCCCGAATACGCCGACGTGCCGGTCATCATGCTTACCGGTCAGGAAGACGTACGCGCGAAGGTAAAGGGCCTGGAACTGGGTGCCTCCGATTACCTGACCAAACCCTTCCACGACGAAGAACTCGTTGCGCGTGTGAAGGTGCACCTGAAGATCAAGGCCCTGCAGGACGAGCTGCGCGAGAAGAACGTGCGCCTCGAAGAACTCTCCAACACCGATGGGCTCACCAAGATCACCAACCGTCGCCACTTCATGGAAGTCTTCGAACTCGAATTCATGCGCGCCGAGCGCTACCAGGCGGCGATGACCTACGTGATGATCGACCTGGATCATTTCAAGCGAATCAACGACCAGTACGGGCACCTGGTGGGCGATCGCGCCCTGATTGCGTGCGCCAACGTCCTGCGGGAGGGGCTGCGTGCCCACGATGTGGTCGCGCGCTATGGCGGCGAGGAGTTTGCGTTGCTATTGCCCGAAACCGACCTGGCAGGCGCAAAGGTCGTGGCCGAGCGCTACCGCCGGCGCATCGAAGACACGACCATCACCGTGGGCGAGCACAGCATCAACCTGACCGCCAGCCTCGGCGTGTCCTGCTGTCCGCACGAGCAGGTCAATTCCATCGACGACCTGATCCGCCTTGCCGACGACGCGCTCTATGTGGCCAAGCAGGAAGGCCGCAACCGCGTCGTTTTTGCTGAATAGAGATTTCCGGAAAAATTAAGGGACCGGGCAGGCGCCCGGCGTCATGGCGAAGGTTCCAGATTCACGATCGCTGTTCCACCACTCGCCGCCACCGCCGCCCTCGGAGATGGCGCCGTTCATTGCAAAAGAGCCCGGCGTGCCTGCGCCCCATACAGAGAGCGCGCCGAAGTCGACCGGAGCCTGTGAGGCGGACGAAGCCGGATAGACGGTGCCCACCAGCTTGAGCGTGCCCGCCGAGCAGAGCGAGCTGGGCACGTCGCCGCTGTCGAGAATGATCAGCATCCCGGTGAGCCCGCCGCCGCTGAGGGTGACATCGCTGGGGCCGCCGGCGCATTCGCCCGAAAAGCTCATGCACCAGGGGCCGTCGTAGCGCGCGGTGGGGTAGGCCGGGCCGCTTCCGCAAGCGCAGATACCGGCCACGCACAGGGCCAGTCCGATCAATTGGCGTGCTGATTTCATGGATCTCCCCGGCGGCCCGCATGATGGCGGGCGGGCCCTAGAAGAGCCCACCGCCCGCCCTTCGTCAATGGCCTTGGGCAACGGGCCCGCTCCGTGGCATCCTAAGGGACTTCAGGAAACCTGGCGGGCGCAGGGGCAAGGAAGGCAGCGATGCTGCAAACAACACGAAATCGAGCCATGGCCGCGTTCCTTGGTTGCGCGCTCCTGTTGAGCGGAGCGGTATTGGCACACGCAGCCACCATTCGCGTCGAGGGCGTCACCATGACGCCGCCGCCGGGATGGCGCACCTCCCGCGGCG
Source organism: Chrysiogenia bacterium (assembly GCA_020434085.1). Taxonomy (NCBI): domain Bacteria; kingdom Pseudomonadati; phylum Chrysiogenota; class Chrysiogenia; species Chrysiogenia bacterium. Next base: position 9,676 of record JAGRBM010000525.1, read on the forward strand.
CCGCGAGCGATGGCAAGCTCGGTGAACTGCTTGAGCCCACCTCCATCGCAGATGGAGAGGAATCCTTTGTCATCTGGAGCGAACCGCTGCAGGCGGGGGACCTTGAAACCACGGCCCGGTATCTCCAGAAGCAGATGGAGGAAAAGCGGCCCCAGTCTTCATCCGTCGATGAGCTGCGGCTCTTCCATCTTGGAAAGCGTCCGGGCATTCGGGCCGAGCTTGTCGGCACCGACCCCTGGGGCGGTGAGCCCGCGCGGGTGATCTACTGGGTGGTTGCAAAAAGCCCCACCAGCGCGGTGGTATTGCGCGCCGTGTTGCTCAACACGCGCTATGCGGCTTTCGCCGCCGCGCTGGAGAGTTTCGTGCGTTCCTGGAAATTCGATGGGCCCTATACCGGCCCCAGGGTGGTGCTCTCGTCCGATCGCCCGGCGGCGCCGGCGTATGAAGATGATGTCTGGCACGAAGGAATGGCCAGCGAGGATTCGGCGCCATCGGGCGCCTGGGAAAGTGAAGAAATCGATTCGGGTGTGGACGTCCAGATCTCCGAGGCCACGATTCCCGATGATCCCTACGATGTTGCGCTGCCCATTGAAGAGGGGGCGCTGCGCGGCGGCTTTTGCTACGGGGAGGGTTACACCGCCGAGGAAAGCATCCAGTTTGACGGGAAGGGACAGTGGGCCAGGCACGCGGGCGCGCCTCCGGAGAAGTTTTCCCTGAGCGGGGTGCCGCCCGAAGATTCGGGCTTCTACAAGGTGCAGGGAACCGCGCTGTTGCTGCGCTCGCACCTGGGGCAGGAAACCCGCTGCAGCTCCCCGCGGAGCGGAATTCTGCGTTGCAGCGGCAAGGAATACGACCGCGCATTGTGCCGCTGAACGGGAATTGGGCCCGGTGGCTGGGCTTGCGCTGAATGCCGTGGTACACTCCGAGCTTCAGCTTGAGGCGAATTGTTTCTGGGGATAGGGAATTGGCCGGATTTTTCAGGGGTCTCGGGGGCAGGCTGCTCGTTGTGCTTTGCGCACTGAGTCTTGTCTCCTGTGCGAGCGTCATCGAGGACATTCGCAAGGCGCAGGACGCCGGCGATACCCACAAACTCAGAAAATTTCTTGAAGACGAGCGTTCCTTCGTGCGCGAGCGCACGTTGCGCGCATTCGAACACACTGGCGCGCCAACCATTGTGGAAGATGAGAAGTTTGTAAAGGACTTCCTTATCGCCTGCCTGACCGACCCCGCTGAAAAACCCTGGGTTAAAAAAGAGTGCGCCATCACCATTGCGACCTGGCGGATGGAGCAGGCGGTCGACGATCTGGCCGATGGCTATGCAGCCATGGACGATGCCGACGCGCGATTCTGGATGCTGGTCGCGCTCTCCACTTTTGAGGGCGCGCGCATCCGAAGCGTGTTGCAGAGCGCCACCGACGATCCCGATTTTTATGTGTCCGCGCTTGCGCGCCAGCTCGTGATTGAGGGCAAAGCCATGAGCATTCCCTCAATCCAGCCATAGGGCGCGCCCATGCTGTACAGAATTTCCAAATTTCGCGGCCTGATCCTGCCGGGACTGCTGTGCATCTTTGCGCTGGGGGCGGGCTGCACCAAGCCCGAGACCTTCCTGGAGCGCATCGACCTGCCCACTGAAGAAGAGCGCGTGAAGGCCATGTTTGAGGCGGCCGAGTTCGCGTCCAAGGCCAAGAACAAGGAGCCGTTGCGCTGCTATGCGCTCGAGTCCATCGGCAAGATGCGCACGCGCGACTCCGAGGTGATCGAGAAGATCGCCGTCATTCTCAAGGACACCAGCGCGCCGACCTCCGTGCGCCAGTGGGCGGCCTGGGCGCTCGGCGAATCCCGCACGGACCTGGCTTACCAGCAGATCGTCGGCACCATGGACATCCAGATGGATGAGGCGGTGGCCTATTACGCGCTCGATGCGCTGGGGAAACTTTTCCCGCTCAAGGTCCGCGGCGACGAAGACGTCGAGCGCGTGACCGAACAGCTCAACTCGCTTGCCGCCAAACAGTCGAAGACCCTGCCGCGCATCTACCATGTCGTGCTGCAGCGCATCGCCTCGCTGCCGGTGCTGGTGCGCGTGATGGACAAGGCCATTGCGCCGATGAAGGGCGGCGGTGACAGGGACCGTTTGCTCAAGGCCTACAACGCCGCCTTTGCGGTGCTCAACTACATGCACCTGCATCAGAAGGAACTCACGGCCGACCTGGCGGCCAACCGCACCATGCTGACCGATGCCTTCGACCATGCGCTGGACGGGCTCG
>JAGRBM010000526.1 GCA_020434085.1 Chrysiogenia bacterium
CAATGTGTCCTGAAGGCTCACCGGTGTCCCGTCCCCTTCCCCGTCCCTTATCTCTAGCGGAAAGCGCCTACTTCGTGAAGAGGGCGGCGTGGCCGCGGCCGTATTCGACGTAGTGGGCGGCGCTTTTGCCGAAGTTCGCGATCTCGTCGGGGGAAAGCTCCCGTTTGACCTTCGCGGGGCTCCCCATGACCAGCGTCCCGGCCGGCACGACCATCCTGGGCGGCACCAGCGCGCCGGCCCCCACCAGGGCGCCCTCCTCGACCACGGCCCCGTCGAGAATAATCGCCCCCATGCCGATCAGGCAGCGGTCCTGCACCGTGCAGCCGTGCAGGGTCACGCGGTGGCCCACGGTCACGTCACTTCCAATGTGGGTCGGCCAGACGTCCTTGGTGCAGTGGACCAGCGAGAGATCCTGAATGTTGGTGCGCGCGCCGATGCGGATCTCGTGCACGTCGCCGCGCACGACGCATCCGTACCAGATGCTCGCGTCCTCACCGAGGATCACGTCGCCGATGACGCTGGCGCCCGGCGCAATGAACACCGAGTCGGGGATCTTGGGATGGACGCCGTTCCAGGGCTCGATGATGGGCACCTTAGCCCCCGATCCCGTAGCGCTGCAGGAACTTCGAGACCTGCGCGCCCACATCGGGGGTGAGGTTCATGAAGTAGTAGATCTTCACATAGTAGTAGGTCAGCGGCACGGTGAAGTTGAGCGAATCCAGGCGATCGAGAAAGCCGCCGTGACCGGGCAGCAGGCCCGAAGCGTCTTTTACCCGCGCGTCGCGCTTGAGCATGGACTCGACCAGGTCGCCGGCGAGCCCGAAGACCGTAATCAGCGCGCCGAGAATCGCGCAGTGGTAGTACTCGAACTCCGCGGCGAATTTCTCTTCGGGAAAGAGGAGCGTGTAGGCCAGCTTGATCAGCATGCAGCCGAGCGTCGCGCCGATCAGCGAGCCGCCAAGGCCCTCCCAGCTCTTCTTGGGCGAGATGCTGGGGGCGAGCTTGGTCTTGCCGAACTTGCGGCCCATGAAATAACCGCCCGTGTCGGCCAGGAAAGTCCCCGCAATGGCCAGCAGCATGAACAACATGCCGATGTTCTCAATGTGCCCGGCGTGCGCGGCGGTGGAACTGCCGCCCGATAGGCCGATGCCCTTGAGAAAGCTGGAAACCCCGCCGGCGCCGCCGCGCGAGAAATACTTGCCCGCCACTTCAACGCCCACGTTGCGCAGCAGGACGAAGTGCGATCCCAGCCAGCCCACGTAGATCACGCCGAAGATGGTCACGCTCATGGCGCTGATGGCATCGGCCGTCTCGCGCCGGATCATGAGCTGCCACATGAGCACGCCCAGAATGGCGAGCATCAATAGATGCGTCACGTAGTAGGCATTCGAACCCTGGGCGATGATGACGAGCCCCAGCGTCGCGGAGATTCCCACGAGCCGGTGGGGCTTCATCCCCTTGCCCTCCATGAACATGTAGAACTCGGTCGCACCGAGCCCCATGACCACGCAGACGAGCAGCATCCACCAGAGCCCGCCCCCATAGAGGAAGAGCAGGATCAGCGGAATCGCCACCGCCGCCGTCATCAGGCGAGTGCCCAGGTCGGAGGGCTTCTTCTCGGCGGGCGCCTCGGC
>JAGRBM010000527.1 GCA_020434085.1 Chrysiogenia bacterium
AGCACAAGCAAGGTTGCCAGCATCAAGATCGAGCCACGAATCTTCCGGTTCATCTCGCCTCTTCCTGAGCGGCCGCGCGGGCCGCCTCACGCGCGGCCTTTTCTTCGGCGGCACGCTGGTCTGCTTCATCGATTTCCGCCTCACCGGGCGGGGCGCCGAACTCTTCCATCAGAGTCCGGTCAATGTAATCCATGTAGGTGCGCGTGGGCTTTCTTCCGAGCACCTCCCGTTCCTCGAGGCCTTCTTCACTGATCTGGCGTTTGAGTTTCTTGAGCTGCCGTTTGAAGTCGCGCTTCATCTGGCGGCGACGCTGCCCCCAGGCAGTGTTCTTGATGGATTTTTCACTGCCGGAGCGGCTGGTACGCGGATTCTCGAGTTCCACCAGAGCTTTCAGCTTTGCGATGTCGGACTCGCTGAGTTCGGCGTATTCGGGAAGCTCCTGGGATTCCTCAGGCTCAAACTTCAGGGACTCTGCCGCCGTGCTGGCCAGCGCCTGTGTCATACTCTGCGGCTCACTCGAGGCCAGCGGTTCAAAAGGACGGAAGAGCTGTTCGACGAGCACGAAACCGTTGACCATGAAAACCGGATTTCCAACCGTGCCCTTGATATCCACGGTAAGAGTCTCGGCATCCGTGATCGCGGCGTCCCAGCCCGAGACCCGCAGCGCGGGCGAGCCTTCCTTGCGATCAATCGTGAAGCTCAGATCGAGCTGGGACTTCTCTGGCGGCGAGACGACGCGGACACTGCCAGTGCCCTGCACTTCGATTCCAGGACCAGTGCCCCGCAGCGCTGTGAGCGTCAGGTCGATGCCGCGCACTTCGTATTCTGCCTCCACGCGCTCGAGCAGCAGTGTGCCCAGCGCGCGCTCACGATCCTCGGGACCAAAGGAAAACGTCGCATTGCCAAGCGCCAATTCCCCGTCCCACTCCATGCTGGCATTGTCCGTGGCCCGCCCGTAGGCATCGAGGCTCCACTCGCCAATCACGTCGATCTGCCGCAGAAGCGGCAGCGCCCCGGTGAGCTTTCCACCCAGCTCGGCCTGCAAGTCGATCAGCGGCAATCGCTGGGCGGAGGGCTCGAAGAACTGGCGGCGGAGCTTAATGGAACCCGGACGGGCCGAAACAGCGTCATCGCCGTGATACTCGCTGCCGCGCTTTCCGGAGAGAGCGGGCAACCAGAGGGGATCAATTCGTGGGCTGGAAAAGCGGAGCGTCTGATCAGGCCAGAGGCCCTCCCAGACGAGTTTCTGCGAGCCCTGGGCGCCCTCCAGGCGCAGATCGCCGGGAAGCTGGGTCGCGAGCCACTGCCACGAGGGAGCGGCGCTCACATGGCGCCAGACAAGCCCGCCGGCGACCACGATCGCAGCGGAAATACCTATCAGGAGGGTGCGGCGCACGCTCATGGAACAATCACCTCGGGGCCGGGCTCCGCCTGCCATGGCGGGCGCCGGCGCGCGGGAATCCTAGCACGAAAAATCGCCACTGCAGGGCCCGTGTGCAGGAATCAGCGCGCACAGGGGCGAAAAAAATTGGGGCGAATCCCGAAGGATTCGCCCCAATGCAAAGGCTCACAAAAAGCCGGGGCTAGCCACGCGCGCGGCGGCGACGCTCCCAGCCCATGGCCAGTGCCACGGCAAGGATGAGCAGCGCCACGCTCGAACCGCTTTTCTCGGCGGTCGGGTTGATGGTGCAGCCCTCACTGGTCGTGCCCGGCGCGCCGCCCACGATGGCGGTGATGCCGGTCGGCAGCAGCCGGGAAGCCGGAATCAGCGAAAGCGAAATGCTGTTCTCGCTGTCGATGCTGTTCAGGCTCGCCAGGACGCCGTTCCACTCGGAGATAGTGTGGAAGTAGCCCTTGTCGGCATTGGCCTGCTCATCTGCGTCACGGTAGTAGGGACGGCTGATCAGGTTGCCCTGGGTATCCACGATCGCCCAGATCGGCTGATCCACGACGTCGTCATACCAGCTGATGAGCAATTTACCATCGCTCATCGGGGCGATTTCCGTGCGAGTCGTGTAATCGGTCGCCTCCGGCGGACGATCATCGATGGGATAGGCCTTGAAGTCACCGTTCATCGGGTTGATCTCGCCAAAGAGCATCGAGGTGCGTGAGGCGCCGCCGATGGCGTAGCTCGGATCGGCCGTTTCACCACCCGTTCCCACGAAGAAGAGGCGGCCGCGCTGGAAGGCGATCTCCACCGTCTCGCGGAACCCGTTCATCAGGCGAACCGGCGGAAGCCCGAGCACGCCGTTGTCGTAACGCGTGAAGTAGACGCCATCGAAGCCCTGCTTGTAGACGATGTAGGCACTGGTACCCTGCGTCGTCACGCGGCCGCGGATGATGCGGTGCCGCGGCGAGGTGTAGAAGGAGTCGGAGTTCAAAACCTTACCCGTCTTGCCGTCGAAACGCACGTAGGTCTCGGTGACCGGGCCGCAGCTGCAGCTCGAACTTGCCCCCAACTGCGCGCCGCCACGGGTTTCATAGACCAGGTGGCCGTTTCCGGCTACGTCGGCAGCGATGTCGAAGTGCATGTCGGTCGAGTCATTGCCATGCACCGGCTCAAGCAGGCGGCTCCAGACAACCAGGGTGTGTGGATCCACCGAACCGCCGGTCTTCGGAACGAGATTCGGATTCATGCGGCCGTAGCTGATGCGGCCTGCTTCCTCGTCATCAACGCCGCTACCGTCACCGTTGTCATGGCCGACCGCAAAGAGGAGCTCGTCCCCCGGAAGCAGTGCCACCAGGATGCGCTGGCTGTCAGCGTAGCTGTCGTCGTCGAAAAAGAGTCCGGCCGTCACCTGGATCAGCGACGTCGGAGCGATCAGCACCTCACCCGTGGGCGAGAGCATCATGTAGGCCGGGCCGTCTCCGTCGTCCTCGCAGTAAACAATGTGGAAGTTGCCTTTGGAGTCGCGGACGTGGCTGAGCATGCCGGCGTCGTCGGTCTCATCGCCGCCCCAGGTGTCATCCAGATCGTACTCAATATACGGAATGTCGTTGGGGTTCTGGGCATCCGAGTCATTGTTGGCATCGAGGTTGTCGGTAAATCCGTCGCCGTCGGTGTCGTCGCTGGCCGGATTGAGCGGCGGATCGAAACCGATGAGCTCGTTGGCATCGCTCAGGCCGTCACCGTCGGAGTCCTCGGCATCGTCGCTGGAGCCGAAGAAGGTCTCGTCGAGGGCCGAAATGCCGTCGTCATCCGCATCGACCACAGTTGCGGGGTCGGCGTCGTCATCGGGATCGGTGCCGGCCAGGACTTCACCACCGTCGAAGACCTCATCATCGTCGGTGTCGCGATCGGTGTCGTCGCTGACCTGTGCCTTGTTGCCCGTCACACTCGAGGTCATCAGGTTCGCCGAGACGGCGAGCGTAAAGGCCGTACCGGTGGAATCGGACTCCAGGAACAGGGTGCTGAAGCTGTTGCTGGCAGTCACGGGCTGCGCCATGGTCGGGATTGTGTTGCAAAGCGTCGCCGGCGTGTTGATGCAGTTGGCCAGCGCGTTGAGGATCTCGTTCACGGTGGCACTGCCATCGCTGGTAATGGCGAAGGCCGTACCATTGAGAGTCACGGTATACGTCGTGCTGTTGGCAACGGTATCCACATGAACGCGGTCGACCTGGCGGGTGGCGTCTTCGAAGGCATCGTGAATGCCGTCGTAGTCACCGTCGTCGTCCCACATGATCGCCAGCCCGTCGGAAACCGAGGCCGTGTTGTGCGAATAAAGATTCCAGTAATCGGCGCTGTCATCTTGCAGACCGATGGTGGCAGACGAACCGTCGGCGCCCGTCCCCATCATGCTCACGTAGTTGAAGCGGATGGATCCGTTGCTCGAAAGTGTGAGCTGGAAGGTCAGGCGGGCGTCGGGGTTCGACGCCAGCGCCATGTTCGTCCACTGGATCGTGCCGCAGGTGAAGGCGCCGCAATCGTAGTTCGCCAGCAGCAGGATGCTCGATCCGACCGTCTGCTGGAGGTCGTCGAAGTAGACCAGAATGGCCTCGTCACTGTTGAAGCGGATGTCGGGCAGACCGCGGTTGACCGGAACCACCACGCCACCTTCGGTGGCGACGATGTAACCGTCTTCGCAAATATCATAATCGTCGGTACTTCCCGTGTAGGGGTTGGTTACGCTCGGACCGATGTCGACGTCCTCATCGCAGCCGTCGGGTTCGACCAGAAGCTCGGTCGCGCCGGTCATGTCGACGGCGATCGAATCGGCATCGTCGAGCGAGACCCCCGAGTCCGTGTTGTCGATCCAGAGCTGGGAATTTCCGTCCACGAAACCGCTGGCGGCAAAGGCATTGCCGGCAAACAGCACGCCCGCAAGGGCCGCGAACATGATGACAAAGTTCTTGATCATGCTTCCATTTCCATTGCGACGCTTGCGCGTCTCGTTGAAGAACATGCCGAGCACTGCCAGGGCCAGCAGCGCCAGCGAAAGGCCGTTCGAACCCTCGGGGCTCATGACGCAACCGTTGCTCGTGCCGCCGCCGACACCGATGATGCGGTAGGTCTTGCCATCAAAGATCCGGCGAAGCGCGCGGCCACCGCTGGTCACCGGGCGGAGCGAAGTCATGGGCAACTGGCTCAGATAGAGCTCACCACTGGTCGAATAGAGGTAGGAGAGGACGCCGCCGAACTCCGAAATGGTCTTCCACTGCGCTTTGCCCTCTTCATAGGGGTCATCCTGACTCGACGAAATGTAGGGCGCGCTGGTGAGGTCGCCATTGGCATTCACAGTCGCCCAGAAGCTGTCACTCAGGCCATTATCGTCGTACCACAGCCCCAGAAACTGTCCATTGGAAAGACGGATGAGCTGCGTGGAGGTTGAGCCCATCGAGTGGCGGGTATCGATCACCTGGCTGGTGTAAGCACCGCCACTGATCAGACCGAAGTGAAGCGGGACCGCTTCGCCATGGGCTGCCACATAGTCCGAATCCACATTCTTGTAGACGATGTCATTGCCGCCCACGAGCATGAAGACCGAGCCGCCGAGCGCCACCATGGCACGGCGTTCGGTCCAGCCCTTGATGATGAGCTGCGGGCCGAAGACCTTCACGCCGTTGACAAAGCGGGCATACATGGTGCCCTCACCGGGGTTGGCATTCATTTCCTGCCAGACGACGTGGGCCACGCCGGCGCCTTCGGTGACTACACGCGGGCGCATGCGGTCGTGACGACCGGCCTGTCCCAGAACCACCTGGTTGAGAATCTGGCCGTTCGTGCCGTTGAGACGGAAGTAGAGGGCCTGCGTCATGTCGCCTGAATCGCGAGGACCGGTGCCCTCGTGATTCTCGAGGGTGATGTGGGCATTGCCGGCGGCGTCGACCGCCAGATCCGGATGGCCATCCCACGACTCGGCGCTGTTCGCACCGCAATCGCCCAGACCGCCATCGGGCATGCCAGAGAGCGCGGTCAGAATGACTTCGGGATCGGCGGCATTGCCATCCTGGGAATCGAGCGCGGGCTCGATGCGTCCGAAGAACACGAAATCGCAGTCATTGACGCTGGGATCCACGCTGGCCACGAACAGGATCGCGCCCGTGGGCGTAATTCCGGCAACCAGGCGCTGGATTTCATCGCTGCTGCCGAAGAAAGGAATCTCATCGGCAAGGTCGGTATCGTCAATCAGGATGCCACCACGGGGGTCGAGCATCATGTAGACGAGATTCTCATCTTCCTCACCCTTGAGGACGTGGAAATTGCCGTTGGAGTCACGAACGGCGGTGAGCTGCTTGCCCTCGTTGGAGCCCGGGATGTTGACTTCCGGCCAGTCCGTGGGATCGCTCTCGTCGCTGCCCCAGCCGTCTTCGTAGCCGTCGTTGTATCCGTCGCCGTCACTGTCGGCGATCATCGGGTCCGAGCCGGCATTGACCTCGGCAAGGTCGTTCCAGTCGGAGTTGCTGACCCAAGTGGTGGTCGAGAGATTTGCTCCGACCATGAAGCTCATGAAGTCGGTGCCGGCAACCGGCGCCATCACATCGAGGCCGCGGGCGCCAAAGGCGATCGCGGTCGCGTCACTGCCGCCGTTGATGTCGGCGATGAGCGCGTCGCGGATTTCCGGGCCGGTGGCGTCGGAATCGCTGGTGATGTCGTAGGCGTTGCCGTTGATGGTGACCGTGTAGGTCGTGCTGTTGACCACGCTGGTGATCGAGACCCGCTCGATGCGCGCCGCCGAGTCACCGTCGGAATCGTCGTCATCGTCGCTCGTGCCGAAGAAGTTCTCGTCGAGCGAGGAGAGGCCGTCCATGTCGGAGTCGGTCACGGTGCTGGGGTCGCCACCGTCGTTGAAATCGGTCCCGGCCAGCACTTCACCGCCGTCGAACACGTTGTCGTTGTCGGAGTCCTGATCGTTGGGGTCGCTCTCGGTCGCGTCAACGGTGTTGTCGTTGTCGGCGTCCTCGAAGACCGTGTTCAGGCCGTCGTTGTCGGGATCGTCGGCAAAAGCGACGACCAGGCCACTCATGATCGTGTTGGCGGAGTTGGCCGTGTAGGTCAGCAGGCCGTCCATGTCGGCGCTCTGCATGCCCACGGTGGCCGATTCACCGGTCGTGCCGGTGATGGAGATGTAGTTGAAAATCACCGCCCCGTCGCCGCTGGAGCGGTCGACGAAGGTAACCTGGAAGCGAACGCGCGCGGTCGGGCGGGCTGCCAGCGCGAAGTTCTTCCACTCGATGGTGGTGCAGTTGTTGCTGCCACAGGTGTAGTCGGTGTTGAGCAGCACGACCGAGTTCGGGGTTGCCTGAAGATCGTCGAAGAAGGGCAGAAATGCCGCTTCACCGTCAAAACGCGGGTCGGGAAGCGAGCGGTTGACCGGCACCATCGGGGGGCGCTTGGGGCCACCCTCGCCGGTGCTGATGTCCTCGATGATGTAGCCATCTTCGCAGATATCCACCTCGGAGACATCGTCGCCGTTGTAGGTCACCGAACCCAGGCTAAGGCCCACATCGAGGGCGCAGCCGTCGGGCGGAACGGGAAGGACTTCGGCGTCGTCCATGTTTGCCGGGGTCAGCAGGTCGCCTGCCAGCACCGGCGCGGGCATCTGGTTGTCGTGCCAGAGCCAGCCATTGTTATTCCAGAGTGTTCCGGCGGCATAAGCCGACGAAGTGAGGGCGAAGAACGCCGCGAGGCCAACAACGATGAGTCTTTTCATATTCCCCAATTACTCCCTGCAAATAAGCCTTATGCACTGCTCCCGCCCGGGAACAGTGCGATTCACCTACAATTAAACATCGGAATCACTAACAATACGCGAGGAAATCAAAACCAGCGACTGGCGTACTGTGGCTTCAATCTGTATCAACAGAAAACACCACAAGCCCAATCCGACCGCAACGCCTCAAATTCGCGATCTGAGGCACTATTTTGTGGTTTGCTGGCTTATCTCCCTTCCGCTCAGCATTCCGGATGAGCAGCAAATATGGAACAGAAACGTGTAGATAGAAATGCTTTTGATCACATTTTGGTATTTTTTTCAGCAAACTCGTTCAGTTTTACTGTACGAGACTGAACAAAGCGGAGCCCCCGGCACATCCGTGGGAAACTTGCTTTCGGCGCGATTGTTCAATATCTCGATCGCACGGGTTTTCCGCCGCAATGCGATTGCGTGGGTCGAAGGGACAGTTTGCCGCACATGCGCCTTTATCTGGCATTTTCGCTGATCAGCGCCGCGCTGCTGGCCTTCTGGGTTGGGCCGCTGCTGGCGGTGCTGCTGACCGATCCGGCTGAGGCCTATCTGCGTGCATGGAGCGACCGCGAGCTCATCGTCG
>JAGRBM010000528.1 GCA_020434085.1 Chrysiogenia bacterium
CAGCGTCCCAAAAATAAACGAACCAACGATCAAAGAGACGTATGTGAATAACGTCTGGATAATCTTTGGGGATAAGTCGGTGGATTTCTCACTCACGCGGATGGGTGCCTCGTTCGCCTTGCGGCCGTCCTTGTATTGCCCCACGTGGAGGGCCCAGGCAAGAAGAATTCCTGGACCAGATCGTACAGTCGCCGGCGCCAAATTCCGTACCGCAATCACGTACTTACCCACTTCCATAAGAGAGTTGGCCAAACTGTCACGGCCGCGAAGCGAAAAAGGCGGGGCAAATGACATATGTGACTTAACGCACATGTATGGCAACATATGGTCGTAACCCCTTGAAACTTATCCACTTTTCCTGACAGGGAATCCACAGGAAGCGGTACATGTTGTGGGCAGGTGACTCACGTACCACTACATCTTGTGGTTTTATGGGTTGACATGTCGGCTCGGGGTGGGATAAACCGGGAACCCTCACGGCATGAGCGCCGGGGGCTTTCAGGGGGGAGGCAGTTCAGTCGAGCTGCCCGGTCCGGCGACGGATTTCCCACTTGAGCAGAGGCAAAAGCCCCAAAGGTTCGGAGCCGTCTCCAGGAACCCGCCGCAAGGCATTTTCTGGAGATCAGGTCCCCGAGACTTCGGTTTCGTATTGCCGTGATTGGGAAGCGGGCGCCCCCGGTGGCGCCGGGTTTGTGAGAGGGCAGAGTCGACCAGCCGCCTGGGGCGGCACAGGAAGTGAGTAGAGGGGAAGCAATGGCTACGCGCAAGTCTCGGAAGACCAAGGGAAATCCTGCTAAAATGACCAAGGCACAGCCGGAGGCGAAGAAGCCCATGGGCCAGGTCAGTGGAAAATCGACAACGAAGAAGCGCCGCAAGAGCGCCCGCGCGGTCAAGGCCGACGCCGGTCTGACCTTCGCGCGCCGCAACACCGTTGCGGGCGAGGACGTCTGGAGCCAGGTGCACTGGGAGACGCGCGACTGCTCGATCGGTGATGCCTCGGGCAACATGGTCTTCGAACAGAAAGGCGTGGAGGTCCCCTCCTCCTGGTCGATGACCGCCACCAACGTGGTCGTCTCGAAATACTTCCGTGGCAACGTGGGCACGCCCGAGCGCGAGACCTCCGTTCGCCAGCTCATCTCCCGCGTGGCCGACACCATCGTCGACTGGGGCATTGCCGACGGTTACTTCAAGACCGACGAAGATGCCGAGATCTATCGCGCAGAGCTCATCCACCTGCTGCTCCATCAGAAGATGAGCTTCAACTCGCCGGTGTGGTTCAACGTGGGCGCCGAAAAGCACCCGCAGTGCTCGGCCTGCTTCATCAATTCCGTCGAAGATTCCATGGGCGCGATTCTCGATCTGGCCAAGACCGAGGGCATGCTCTTCAAATACGGCTCGGGCGCGGGCTCGAATCTCTCGAGCATCCGCTCCTCGAAGGAACCCCTTCAGGGCGGCGGCACCGCTTCGGGCCCCGTCTCTTTTATGAAGGGCTTCGATTCCTTTGCGGGCGTCATCAAGTCGGGCGGCAAGACCCGCCGCGCGGCCAAGATGGTCATCCTCAATGCCGATCACCCCGACATCATGGAGTTCGTCAAGAGCAAGGCCACCGAAGAGAAGAAGGCCTGGGCGCTCATCGACGCGGGCTACGACGGCGGCTTCAACGTCCCCGGCGGCGCCTATGACTCCATTTTCTTCCAGAATGCCAACCACTCGGTGCGTGTGACCGACTCGTTCATGCACGCCGTCGTCAACGATCAGGAATGGTTCACCAAGGCCGTCCGCACCGGCGAGGTCATGGACAAGTACAAAGCCCGCGAGCTCATGCACGAGATCACCGACTCGGCGTGGATCTGCGGCGACCCGGGCATGCAGTACGACACCACCATCAACAAGTGGCACACCTGCAAGGAAACTGCGCGCATCAACGCGTCCAATCCCTGCTCGGAGTACATGTTCCTCGACGATACCGCCTGCAACCTGGCTTCGCTCAACCTGATGAAGTTCCGCACCGAAGACGGTGAGTTCGACGTCGAAGCCTTCGAGCACGCCTGCCGCATCACGATTACCGCGCAGGAAATGGTGGTTGATCGCTCGTCCTACCCGACGCCCGCGATCACCAAGAACTCCCACGAGTTCCGTCCGCTGGGCATGGGCTACGCCAACCTTGGCGCCCTGCTCATGGCCCGCGGTCTTCCCTACGACTCCGACGAGGGCCGCGCCTACGCCGCCGCCATCACGGCGATCATGCACGGCGCCGGTTACCTGCAGTCCTCCCTCATCGCCGGTGAAAAGAGCCCGTTCGCGGGGTACGCCAAGAATGAGAAGAGCATGATGGGCGTGATGCACATGCACCGTGACGCGGCCTATCAGCTCGACGACGACTTGGTGCCCGCGCCGATGATCGAAGCCGCCCGCCGCATCTGGGACGATACCGTCGACCTGGGTGAGGAGAACGGCTTCCGCAACGCGCAGGCCACCGTGCTGGCGCCCACGGGCACCATCGGTTTCATGATGGATTGCGACACCACCGGCGTGGAGCCCGACATCGCGCTGGTGAAATACAAGAAGCTCGTCGGTGGCGGCCTGCTCAAGATCGTGAACCAGACCGTGCCCCAGGCGCTCGAAAAACTCGGCTACACCCACGAGGAAATCGATGACATCACCGATTACATCGACAAGAACGACACGATCGAGGGCGCGCCGAACCTCAAGGACGAGCACCTGCCCGTCTTCGACTGTGCCTTCAAGCCGGCCAACGGCCTGCGCTCGATCGACTGGCGCGGCCACATCAAGATGATGGGCGCTGTGCAGCCCTTCCTCTCGGGCGCCATCTCCAAGACGGTGAACATGCCCTCGCACTCGACCCAGGACGACATCGCCGAGGCCTACATCATGGGCTGGAAGCTCGGCCTGAAGGCCCTGGCGGTCTACCGCGACGGTTGCAAGCGCACCCAGCCGCTCAACACGTCCATGGACAAGAAGAAGGAAGAGAAGGCAGAGGCCACCTACGGCGTGCGCCGCCGCCTTCCCGACGAGCGCGCCGCCCGCACCCACAAGTTCTCGGTCGCGGGCCACGAAGGCTACGTCAGTGTGGGCCTCTACGACGACGGCACCCCGGGCGAGATCTTCATCAAGATGAGCAAGGAAGGCTCCACCGTCTCGGGCCTCATGGATTCCTTCGCGATGTCGGTATCGCTGGGCCTGCAGCACGGCGTGCCGCTCCAGACGCTGGTGGAGAAGTTCTCCCACACGCGCTTTGAACCCTCGGGCATGACCGACAATCCCGACATTCGCTTTGCCAAGAGCGTGATGGACTACATCTTCCGCTGGATGGACCTGAAGTTCCTCAAGGGCAAGGGCGCGGGCACGCAGACCGCCGAAGAGCGCATCGCCGCGCTGGCCGCTGCCGAGGAAACACCTGTCCCCGACACCCAGGGCAACCTGCCGCTCTTGCAGGTGGTTGAGGGAAGCGGTCAGAAGATCGAGTCGAAGACCGGCTTCCAGAACCAGACTGACGCGCCGCCGTGCCACGTGTGCGGAACGATCATGTATCGCTCGGGCGCGTGCTATAAATGTGCGAACTGCGGAGCGACCAGCGGCTGTAGTTGATTTCTTTTCCTGAACGCCTCGAAGGGCCGATCGAATCCGGGGGGGAAGAGATTGTGGCGCTGCTGGAGCTGGATGTGGTAGAAAGTCAGGTGGACGGAGAAGTGGGATACCACTTTCACCTGACGACGCGGGAAGGGGAGGCGGCAACAGTCGTCTACCGAAGCGACGAGCATGCTGGTGAACTCAACATCACCGCCGTCGGCTACCCCAACCCGCACCTTGCGAGAGCGATGGCAAATTCCATCCGATCGCAACTGACACGGGGACCTACCGCCTAGCGGCGTGGTGTTCATGGCAATGGGCACGGATGCGAAAGCATCCGTGCTCTTTTTTTGTGGGCAGTGCGCGCGAGGCAGGTAGGCTTGACCAACAGGGTCCCGCTCACGCAGGCTTGGGGACATGCCGCCTTTTCACTCCATTCACATGGCCGCGCCGGCCCGCGTGCGCGAAATCAGCGGCGGCGCCCAGTTGCTGGGGGCGCTGCCCAGCCAGAAGAGCGTGCTCGCAGTGGGGCAGGTGCTTGAGAACCACCGGATCACCCTGGCGCCCGGCGCCAGAGTCCTGCTGGAAGTGGAAGGGGGCGAGCAGCTACCCCTGGAAGCCCCGGCGGATGAGCCCCGGACCTATTTCCTGCACGTGCTCGACCCCGAGCGCATCCATCAGAACATCGCAATGAAATAGGGGGCTTCGCCCCGTTTCTTCATCCGGCGCGCAGGGGCGAGGTAAATCTCGCCCTTCTGCTCAGCGCGCCACCAGATACTGGACGCTGAAGCGCCCGGCGCTGTCGGTCCAGACCTGCTCGACCTCGAATCCCGCGCGGCCCGCCATGGCGGCAAAGCGCGGGAGGTCGTATTTGTAGGAATACTCGGTGCAGATGCTCTCGCCGGCGGCAAAATGGATGCTCTTTCCGGCAAGCCGGACGTGCTGGTCGCGCAGACTGCGCAGGTGCATCTCGATCCGGCTCATCTCGTCGTTGAAAATTGCCTGGTGAGCAAAGCCACCCGGATCGAAATCGGCGCCGAGCTCGCGGTTGATACGCTCAAGCAGATTGAGATTGAACGCCGCCGTCACGCCGCGCGCGTCGTTGTAGGCGGCCTCGAGAACTTGCGGGTCTTTTCGCAGGTCCACGCCGATGATCAGGCCGCCGCCGCTGCCGCAGGTTTGCGCAATGTGGCGCAGGAACTGCTCGGCCGCCGGCGCCTCGAAGTTGCCGATGGTCGAACCCGGAAAAAATGCCACCGAGCGCGCGGGCGCCGGCTTGGGCCGGGGCAGGGCGAAGGGCGTGGTGTAGTCGGTGCACACGGGCAGCACGCGGATGTGCGGGAAATCGCCGGCCAGCGTGCGGGCGGTCTCTTCGAGCTGCTCGCGTGAGATGTCGACGGGCACGTAGCCCGCGGGCGCCTCCAGGTGTTCGAGCAGGTAGCGGGTCTTGCGGCCGCTGCCGCTTCCGTATTCCACCAGCAGCGCATTGGGACCGATCAGCGCGCCCATTTCCGCCGCGCGCGCCTCCATCACCTCCAGGTCCGCGTCGGTGAGGTAGTATTCCTCGACGGTGCAGATCTCTTCGAAGAGCGCGGCACCGCGATCATCGTAAAAATACTTGCAGGGCAGGGTCTTCTGCGGGCGTGAGAGCCCCTCCATCACTTCGCCCAGAAACTCCTCGCGCTCGGGGGCGACGTCATGGACTTCGATCTTTGCGGCTGCAACGGACATGGGGGCTCCCTTCGGATCAGCAGTTGAAAAAGCTCAGCGCGCATTGCGCGCCAGGCGAATTCCCGAGAACTGCCAGCGTGCGTCTGCGGAAAAGAAATTCCGGTAGGTGGCGCGAATGTGGCCGCCGGGCGTGGCGCAGGATCCGCCGCGCAGCACCCACTGATCGCACATGAATTTGCCGTTGTATTCGCCCAGCGCGCCCCCTGCGGGGCGGTAGCCGGGGTAGGCAACGTAGGGGCTGGCCGTCCATTCCCATACGTCGCCAAAGAGCTGCTGGAGTCCCTCGCCGGCCGGGCAGGGCGAGGGGGCGTAGCGCGCCGAGTCCGCAAAATTCCCGGTGACTGGAAGCTCCGCGGCGGCCACTTCCCACTCGTCCTCTCGTGCCAGACGCGCGCCCGCCCAGCGGGCATACGCGTCGGCCTCGTAGTAGCTCACATGGCAGACCGGCTCGGCGGGATTGAGCTTTCGAAACCCGGCCAGCGTGTAGTGCCACCACTTTCCATCGCGTTGCTCCCAGTAGAGCGGCGCATTCCAGCGCGTTTCCTGAATCTTTGCCCAGCCATTGGAGAGCCACAGCTCGGGGCGCGCGTAGCCTTTGTCCTCGATGAAGGCGATGAACTCGCCGTTGCTCACCGGGCGGCTCGCCAGGTCGAAGGCTTCCTGAAAGACGCGGTGGCGCGGGGCCTCGTTGTCGAAATGGAAGCCGGCGCCGCGGTAACCGATCTCCCGGATTCCCTCGGGGAAGGCCTGCCACGAGAGCGGCGCCGGATCACGCGGCGCGCATTCCTCGCGCGGGGTGTAGACCGGGCGCAGGGGATTCTGGGCGAAGGCGTGCTTGAGATCCGTGAGCATCAGCTCCTGATGCTGCTGCTCATGGTGCAGGCCGATCTCGGCAATGCGGCAAATTTCGGCTGCGTGCTCCGGCGGGGGCGCATTGAGCAGGGTCGCTACTTGCTCATCGACCCGCGCGCGCCACGCGCGGATTTCGGCGACTGTGGGACGACTCAGCAGGCCGCGCCTGGGACGCGGATACTGCTCTCCCACGGCGTTGTAGTAGGAGTTGAACAGATACTCGTAATTCGGATCGGGGCTCGTGTAATCGCGCGCAAAGGGCTTGAGAAGGAAGGTCTCGAAGAACCAGGTGGTGTGCGCCAGGTGCCAGCGCACGGGGCTGGCATCGGGCATGCTCTGGAGGACGTAGTCCTCGGTTTCGAGCGGTTCGCAGAGCTTGAGGCTCTGCGAGCGCACGTCCATGAAGGCCCCCGCACTCGACGGGATCTCTGCCGCCGCGTCGCTCTGCTGCGTCGGCTTGGAGCCTGGATTGGTCGAGACCATGTATTCCCTATATTCGCCGCAATCGGGCGACCGCAAACCGCACGGGTCACAATCTGGCGACTCTGCCCGTCGATGCTGCGCTCTGGACTTGCTTGTTTTGGATGCCCCACTGCCTGCGGGGGTTTCACAAAATCAGCCTGAGGCGGGTCCCAGAACTCCCTGAGGGGCCGATTCCCCGCGTCGAGCGCGGGTTGTGTCCCCGCGGGGGGCTCCCTATACTACGCGCCGCTGGCACTGCCGCCTCGTGGGGGCAGCGCAATGCACCTTGAGGAGAGTTTCGATGCCTTCACCCAGGAACAACCCGCCGGTCATCCAGGCGCTCATTCAGGCCACCGAGCTGGCCCACAACGCCGAAGAATTCGGGATGCGCCTCGATGCGCTGGCAGCCGACTACGAAAAAGCCGGACAGGCCAACGACTTCGAATACTGCCTGCTCCACTGGTTGCGCAGCGGCGATCTGCCGGGCATTGAATACCGTGACGAGATCGCCCGTCGCCTGGGTCGCGTTGAGCCCCGCGACTACGCCTGAGCGGGTCTCCATTTTCACATGCGCATTCTGGTAGTTGACGACGATGCCACGCTGGTTTCGCTGCTCAAGCGCTACTTCCAGATGAAATATTCGACCGAGGCGTCCATTGAGACTGCACTCAACGGCAAGGACGCGCTCGAGATTTTCGACCGTTTCGAACCCGAGCTGGTGATCCTTGATCACATGATGCCCAAAATGGACGGAATGCACGTTCTGGACGAAATGCGCAAGCGTCCCAATGGCAAGAACGTGAAGATCCTGATCTACTCGGCCTTCGATCTGCGACGCGAGGCAGGGGCCCACGGGGCCAATGCATTCATGCAGAAACCGGCTACGGTAGACCAGATGCAGGCAGCAATTGACCGTATGCTCGCTGGCAAGTAATTTTCCTGCCTGTTAAGGGCAATTTTAGGGGGAGGCCGCGCCATGGCGGACGCGAAAAAGAAGATCCTGATCGTGGAGGATCATGCGACGATTCGCCTGCTGTTCCGGCGAATTCTGGAGCGGCGCCCCGACGTCGACGTTCAGGCCACCAGCACCGGTGAGCTTGCCGAGAAGATCGTCGCCGGTGAGCCCATGGCCATGATCATCATGGACTACCACCTGCCCCGCCAGGACGGTGTCGAGACCGTCCAGCACATCCGCCAGCTCGAGAACGGCAAGGACACGATCATCATCATGTGCTCGGCCTTCGACATTCAGCAGAAGGCCATCGAGGCCGGCTGCAACGAATTCCTTCGCAAACCCGTTACCATCGAGATGATCGAAACCACCGTGACCCGCTTCCTGGGCGCGCCTGCCTGATTCGGCTGTCTTCACTCTGCCGCGAAGTGCGTAAGCGGCTTCGCGCTTTCCCCAGTCATTTCAGTCATCTTGGCTTTGCGCCGATGAAGCGCTCTGTGGCAAACTGAGTGCAGGCGCTATGGAATTTTCAGCACATGCATCACTGATCGCGGCCGGGCTCTGCTCGGCATTGGCCGTTGCAGTGATCGTCCGGCGACAGCAGCACCCCACGCACCGCGCCTTCCTGCTCTTTACCGTGGCGCTGGCCGCGTGGAACCTGGGCTATTTTGCCTACCTGCTGACCTGGCGGCCGCTCGTGCTGCGCTATCTGCTTTTCTCGTCCTTCTGGATTCCGCCGGCGGCGATTCACCTGATGCGGCGCTTTTTCTACGAGGAAGCCCCCGCACTGGCCGAGGCCCGGAAGATCTCGCTGGTGGCGAGCATCGGGCTCTGCATCTTCGCGCTCATTCTGCCCAACAAACCCATGCCGGTCCTGGGGGCCGGGGCGCTCAACGTCCTGATCTTTTTCTCCCAGATCTACCTGAGCGCCACGATCCTCTACTGCGCCTACATGCTCCATCGCCAGTGCGACCTGGAGACCCGCGCGGTGCAGAAGATCCGCATCCGGTATCTGCGAAACGGCATGATCGTGGTCGTCGCCGCGTTGCTGGCCGAGGCCCTGTGGGTGAAGCTTGGGATCAGCTTCGACAAGCCGCGCATCACGGCCATTGCGCTCACCTGCTACCTCTACTTCGTCTACCTCTCGATTCTCGACTACCGCCTGCTGGAAATGCAGGAGATCCTGGGTCGCACGGTACTGCTCGGCATCGCGGGCGGCATCCTATCAGTGCTGCATGTCGTGCTGGTCAAGCTCTCGGGTGACTCGCTGGCCGCCGGGGTGCTCTACATCTTCATTGCCTCGCTGGCCCTGCTGGTGCTCTACCGGCCGGTGCGCGGGTATCTCGAGCGAAAGATCGAGAGCGTTTTCTTCGGCAACACCTACGAGATCAAGGAAATCGCCCAAATCCTCGGCCAGCGCATGCTCAAGACCCACCGCCCCGAAGAGCTGATCGAGCTCATGCTCAAGGAATTCTCGCGCCTGATGCGCGTGACCGACGTGTGCGCCTACATCTGGAACCACCGGCTGGGAAAATACGTCTTTGCCGGCGCGCGCGGCTCGCAGATTGCGGAGCTGCCGGACACGTTGAGCGCCGACCCGATCATCACCGCGCTCTCCGAGCGCGGGGCGCCGCTCATCCGTGACGACCTGGAATCCCTGGCCGAACGCGACATCGGTGCCGACAAGCGCAAGCAGGTGCACGATCTGCTCGCTGCCATGGAAACCCTCAACGTCGAGCTTCTCGTTCCGCTGCTGGGCGCCGAAGGGTGCATCGGCTTCTTCGGGTTCCAGGACGAGCGCGCACTGGAAGGCTATGCCCAGTCAGAGGTGCGTGCCTTTGTGAGCGTGGCGAATACCGCCAGCATCCTTCTGGAAAATTTCCGCGCCAACGAGGAACTCGGTGAGCGCGAGCGCCTTGCCTCCATGGGCGAAATGGCCGCCGGCCTGGCCCACGAAATCCGCAATCCGCTGGGATCGATCAAGGGCGCGGTGCAGTACCTCGAAGACGAGGTCGAAGTCTCGGGCAACGCCCGCGAGTTTTTCGACGTCATCATTGAGGAGACCGACCGCCTCTCCAGCGTTGTAGAAGAGTTTCTCGACTACTCGCGAAAGCCGGTGCTGCGGACCAAGCCCGTGGATCTGAGCGATCTGAGCGCACGCATCCTGCGGCAGATGGAACTCGAAAAGAGCGACCCGGAGGTGAAGATCCACGCCGAGCTCCCCGAGGGGCTCCCGATGGCGCTGGCCGATCCCAACCGAATCAAGCAGGTGCTCATCAACCTGGTGCAGAATGCCGCCTCCGTTTTGAGCGAGGGCGGAAACGTGTGGGTGCGCACCGGTGCCGATCCGGCGGGGGCGTGGGTCTGGTTCTCGGTAACCGACGACGGGCCCGGGATGGACGAAGAGACGCGAAGCCACATCTTCACGCCCTTCTTCACGACCCGCGAACGCGGCAGCGGGCTGGGGCTCTCGATCTGCCACCGAATCATCGAGGGACACGGCGGCAGCATGGACGTGCGCAGCGCCCCCGGTGAGGGCAGTGAGTTCCGCGTGCGCCTGCGGGCGGCGCCCGTGGTGCTGGCGCCGGATGCCGAGGGGGCCGAGGTCATCGCCCATCCCAGCGCGGCTGCACAGAAAGCCTGAAGCGGGCAGGGCCCGGACGTTCGCCTTGGCGGATTTCTGGTCTATTCTGCCCGACACCAAGACCGGTTAGGACACCTGATACATGCCTGATCCACAGGACTACACCCTGCTGCTCGTCGACGACGAGCCCAACCTGCGAAAAGTACTCGGCGCGCTGCTGAGGAAAGAAGGCTACGAAGTGCTCGAAGCCGCCAACGGCGTCGAGGCGCTGGGCGTGCTCGACTCCGAGACGGTGGAAGTCGTCATCAGCGACCTCAAGATGCCCAAGATGGACGGCAACACGCTGCTCAAGGAAGTGCGCCTTCGCTGGCCGGAGCTTCCCTTCGTGATGCTCACGGCGCACGGAACGGTCGATGCCGCAGTGGAAGCGCTCAAGAACGGCGCCCTGGATTTCCTGAGCAAGCCATTCGACAAGGACGAAATCCGCATGGTGGTGGCCAAGGCGCTGCGCACCGTGGACGCGCGTGCCGAATCGCTCACCCCGGGCGGCGAGGCCGTTTGCGCCAGCATCGTGGGCGAGCACCCCAAGGTCCGCGAAGTCTTCCATGTCATCTCGAAGGTCTCGCGCAGCCCCTCGACGGTGCTGCTCACGGGTGAGAGCGGCACGGGCAAGGAACTCGTCGCCCACGCGATCCATGAGAACTCCGACCGCGCCGACAAGCCCTTTGTGAAGATCAACTGCGCGGCCATTCCCTCGACGCTCATCGAGAGCGAACTCTTTGGCTACGAGAAGGGCGCCTTCACCGGCGCCGTGACCAGCAAGCCCGGCCGCTTCGAGCTGGCTGACGGGGGCACGCTCTTTCTCGACGAGATCGGCGAGGTCACGCCCGAGATGCAGGTAAAGCTGCTCCACGTGCTCCAGGACGGCGAGTTCGAGCGGGTGGGGGCTGTTTCATCCACCAAGGTGGACGTGCGACTCATTGCCGCGACGAACCGTGACCTGGCCGCCGCTGCGCGCGAGGGGCGCTTCCGCGAGGATCTCTTCTACCGGCTCAACGTCGTTCCCATTCAGCTTCCGGCGCTTCGCCAGAGGGCCAGCGACATCCCGGCGCTTGTCGAGCACTTCCGCACGCACTTCAACGATCGCCTCGGCCGAAACGTGCAGCGCATTTCCGACGATGCCATGGCCAAGCTCGAAGCCCACAACTGGCCGGGCAATATTCGTGAGCTCGAAAACGTGATGGAGCGCGCAATGCTCTTCTCCGATGGGGAGGTGATCGAAGCGAGCGACCTGCCCGAGCTGCGCACCATGGAAGCCACCGGCGATCTGGCAGAGGACGTTCGCCTCTCCGACGAGGCGGTCGAGCGCGCGGCGCTTCAGGGCAATCTCAAGGATGCGGTGAAGAGCGCCTCGCGCCGGGTGGAAAAGGAAATCATCCTGCGCACCCTGCAGGCGACCAACTGGAACGTTACCCGCACTGCGCGCCAGCTCGGCATTTCACGCAAGGGTCTGCAACTGAAAATGAAGGAACTCGATCTGCGCCGCCAGCAACCGGTGGCATAGGCGGAAGAATCTTTAGTCGTTGTTCTTCTTGAGAGGGATGCCGTGTTTGATGAGGAAGGAGCGGAGGTGCTCTTTCACGCTGCAGGGTAGTTCTTCAGCGCTTTCTTTTCGGGCGGCGACTTTGCCCAGGTCGATGGCCTTCTTGTAGTTCGCCAGAAAATCCACGCACGGCGGACAGAGCTCAAAGTGCTTGTCGAATGCCGCACGGGTCTTCTCATCAAGCTCCCCGTCCACATACAGGTTGAGCAGGTCGACCATCTCCTTACAGGTGGGGATGCGGTCCTCGAATCGTTTCGATAGGTCGTTCATGTCGACGATGTTGTTGTCTTTGTTGCTCATGTCGTTGTCTGAGTGGCGAAGTAATCACCCAGTCGCTTCCTTAAGTATAGCCGGGCCCGGTGCAGACGCGATTTTACCGCCGATACCGAGAGCCCCAGGGCTTCGGCCACTTCCTCGGTGCTCTGGCCCTCCACGTCGCGCAGGACGAAGACCGCGCGGTATTCAGGGGCCAGCCTGGCCACGGCGTCATCGACCTTGCCGAGCGCCTCGTCCGAGAGCAGCCGCTCTTCGGGCAGATTGCCCCAGGCGGGCTCGGGGTCCTCGACGTGGCCGTCCTCGAGATAGCGGGGGAAGGCGTCCTCGAGCGAATCGGTGTTCTTCTTGCGCGAGCGCAGCAGCATGAGCGCCGCGTTGGAGGTCACCCGGTAGATCCACGTCGAGAGCGAGGAGTTGCCCTCGAAGGTATCGATCTTTCGGAAGATCTGCAGGAACACGTTCTGGACCACTTCCTCTGCATCCGCATCGTTGCGGGTCATGCGCCAGGCCAGCCGGTAGATCTTGTCCTGGTAGTCGGCCAAGAGCTGCTCGTAGGCCGCCGAATCGCCGGCTTTGAGGCCCTCCAGCAGCACCTGCTGGGGACCGGCCGTCTCGCTGCCATATGGATGCGTCTTTGTGCTCAAAGGTTTCGCTCGATTTGGGCGACCCGCTCGGTCAGCCAGTCACGCGCCGCGTCGATTTCCTCGCGGCGCTTGCTCCGAAGGACCAGTCTGACCCGCATGGGGCGTGAGTCAATGTCCGGGTAGGATCCGAATGCCACGGCTGGAAAGCGGGTTTCGGCCTCGGCCAGCGTGGCGGCCAGGTGGGATTCGCCCACGTGGGTCTCCAGGTGGTGTTTCAGATAAGGCGTGCCCGAAAGCACGCTCTGCTGGGAGGGGAACATCGCCCGCACCAGCGAGGGAATCCCCGGCAGCACGATCACGCGTCCGGCGCGGAAGGTGGGGATGCGGTTGACCGGGTTGTGGATGAGCTCGGCACCGGCGGGCATCTGCGCCAGAGAAAGACGCACCTCGTTGATGTGCTTGCCGTAGTAGGCGTGCAGCTCCCGTACGGCCTCCGGATGGGATTCAAGCGGCAAGCCGAGCGCTTTGGCCACCGCTGCGCGGGTGATGTCGTCGGGAGTTGCGCCGATGCCGCCGGTGGTAATCACCCAGTCGGCGGCGGCGAGCCCGGCGCG
>JAGRBM010000529.1 GCA_020434085.1 Chrysiogenia bacterium
GCAAACTTCCCTACGACCATTCGACCTTCTCGGGGGAGACACGCCTCATCGACCTGGCGCGCAACCAGTTCCCGCCGATCAACCAGTTCATCGACCGCGACTGGAGCCAGGCGCGCTTTACCAGCCGAATCGAGGCGATGAGCAGCGCCGACCTGGCCTGGCTCATCAAGAAGGTGGACTCCTACGCGGGTCAGAAGCTCGATCCGCGTTTTGAATACAAGGTGACCGGCATCGTGAAGCTGCTCGCGAACATGATCGACAAGGTTCGTGACAGCCAGGTGGCCTCGCTGGCTTTGGCGATTGTCCTGCTCTGGATCTGTTTCATCGTCTTCCTGCGCAGCGCGGTGGTGGGAACACTGGCCATGTTGCCCAACATCATTCCGATCGTGACGACGCTCGGGCTCATGGGAATTCTCAAGATCGAACTCGACCTGGCCACGGTGATGATGCCGAGCATCGCGATCGGCCTTGCCGTCGACGACACGCTGCATTTCTTCAGCGCCTTCCGCTCGCGCGCGCTGGCAGGGGACACCGGTCCCGAGGCCATTCGCTGGACGCTGCATTTCCGCGGCCGGGCCTTCCTGTACACGTCCTTCGTGCTGGCCGCGGGCTTTGGCATCCTGCTTCTCTCGGACCTTCGGCCGGTTGCCGATTTCGGCATCATCAGTTGTGCGGCCATTGCCAGCGCCCTGCTGGCCGATCTGCTCTTTAATCCCGCATTGCTGAAACTTGCGCGTCCAAAGCTTGCCGACTGGTCGGAGCAGCAATAGAATCAGGACTGGGGTAGGAGAGGTTTTTCACCCGGCGCGTGGGCGCCGGCGTGCGAGGCAGCGACAGGTGCAACTCCTGCTGGTTCGTCATGGTGAGACCGACTGGAATCTCGAGCAGAGATTCCAGGGGGTGAGCGACGTCCCGCTCTGTGAGCGCGGGCGCGCCCAGGCCGCCTCGCTTCGCGCGCACCTTGGCGACGAGGGCTTCGACGCCGTCTTTGCCAGCCCCCTGCAGCGCGCCCTCGAAACGGCCGAGATTCTCTCGGGCCTTTCGCGCGAAGAAATCGAAGTCATCCCCGAAATCCAGGAAATGAACCAGGGCAAGCTCGAAGGGCTCACCTGGAAAGAGCTGCTCGCCGAGCATCCCGAGATCATCACCCGGTGGATGAGCGAGCCGGTGGACCTGCGCATCCCGGGCGGCGAGACCATTCGCGAAGTGGCCTCCCGGATGGCGGCGGGCCTGCGATCGGTGCGCGAGAGAGCCCACGGGCGCCGCGTGCTGGTGGTCTCCCACAACCTGGCGATTTCGGCCGGTCTGGCCGAGTTGCTGGGCGAGGGGCCCGAGCACTTTCGCCGCTACCGCCAGGAGCCCTGCGCCATCAACCGCATCGAGTGGCACGAAGAGCCGCTGAGCCTCCACGTGTGCAACGACTACTCCTTCCTGCCGCCAGAGCAGCATCCGGTGAAGTACGGTCCCCATGCAGAGTAACTTGCAACTGAATCTGGGTTTTGTCCCGCGCCCGAAGATCCGGCGCGTCGCCGTGAGCAGCGCGGCGCTCACGCGCGATCTCTCTCGCCCGACGCGCATCGAGTTCACGAACAATTCCTCGACCATGATCAGCGCGCGCATTCGCGAGGGAACCCTCATCCTGCGCGCCCATCACATGTTCGAGGACGTGCCCGAAGAGATCTACGCGGCTTTCGTGCAGTATCTCAATGGCAACACCCGCGCGGGCCGTCTCATCGATCGCTACATCGCCGAGAATCGCCATCGCATCGAGCCTTCACAGCGCCGGCGGCAGGTGGCCGGCGCCATGCGCGCCCAGGGCGAGCACCATGACCTGGCCGAGCTGCTCGAAGCCGTGCTGGCCGAGTATTTCCCCGAGCTCGAAGCGCCGCGCATCGGGTGGGGAAGGCGTACCCGGCGAAAGGGCCGCACCGTGCGGCTGGCATCCTACGACCCTGAGCTGCACGTCATCCGCGTGCACCCCAGACTCGATAAAAAGATCGTCCCGCGCTTTGAGATGGAGATGATCCTCTATCACGAACTCTGCCACGCATATCTGGCAAAAACCCAGAGCAAGGAAGCGGGCCTGCGCCACGACAAGACCTTCCGCGCCCTGGAATCGCGCCACCACCACTTCAAGCGCTCCCACGAGTGGGAAACCAAGAACCTGCACCGGATCTAATCACGCGCGAAATGGCGGCGGCATCCGGGCGGGAAGGGCGAGGCATGCCTCGCCCCTACACGTGATTCAGCCTCGGCATTTCCAGGCCCAACAGCTCAAATTGGTTGTGCATAGCTGAATATACCTCGGCATATGAATCCGACGTGCCCGTCCACTCGTAGGGGCGAGGCATGCCTCGCCCTCCGGGCGCCGGGGTAACCGTCGCTCACCCAGACGGCGCAGCCCGCGCCTTGCCAGCGCGCGCAAAACCACCTAACAAAAGCGGCCTCATCAGGAGGCACGGCCATGCCCGAGCAGTTTTCGGAAGATCAGAAGAAATTCGTTCGCCGCCCCAAGGGGTGCTTCACCACCGGCACGCAGAATGAATACGGCATGGGCCTGGTGCTCTATCAGGCGGGCGA
>JAGRBM010000530.1 GCA_020434085.1 Chrysiogenia bacterium
GATGCGCAGCACTTCGTCGGGGCCGAAAGCCTGCTCCTCGTAACATTTTGGAATCTGCGC
Organism: Chrysiogenia bacterium; assembly: GCA_020434085.1. Classification (NCBI taxonomy): domain Bacteria; kingdom Pseudomonadati; phylum Chrysiogenota; class Chrysiogenia; species Chrysiogenia bacterium. The sequence continues at coordinate 61 of JAGRBM010000530.1, forward strand.
GTCGGAGAAGATGCGGAAGCCGTTTGTCTCCACGCCCGCGGCGCAGCCGTAGATGCTTGCGAGCGCGCGCGCCGTGCAGTGCCCGTTGGCGGCGGGCAGCTCGGCGCTTCGCCACTCGGGGGTGTTCACCACGCCCGGGCGCGCCATGCTGGGCGGGTTCATGAAGGCCCGGCCGGTCACGCCGGTGGGCTCCTTCATCATGATGTCCATCAGGCTGGGCTGGCCCTCGGGCGGCTTTGTTCCCATGGGGGCCGCCTTCATGCGCGCTGCGCGAGCGTGCATGGAGGCGTCCATGCCGATGTGAAAGTCGGCGCCGAGCGGCGCGGCGATTTCGGAGGCAAAGTAATTGCCCGGCGTCTTGCCCGAGACGCGGCGGATCACCTCGCCAACGAGCCAGCCAAAGGTCACCGCGTGGTAGCCGTGTTTGGTTCCCGGTTCCCACCAGGGCTTTTCCGCCGCCAGGTGCGCGGCCATGGTCTCGAAGTTGAAGAGGTGCTCGGCCGGAAGGACCTTGCGAACCGCCGGCAGCCCGGCCTGGTGGGAGAGCAGCCAGCGCACGGGGATGTTCTCCTTCCCCTCGGCGGCGAATTCGGGCCAGTAGCTCGCCACGGGCGCGTCGAAGTCGAGCTTGCCCTGATCGGCGAGCCGGTGCGCGCACAGCGCGGTGATGCCCTTGGTGGTCGAGTAGACATTGACGAGTGTGTCCTTCTCCCACGACGTGGCCTTCTTCGAATCGAGATGCCCGCCCCACAGGTCGATCACGCTTTTGCCGCCGATCGTCACCGCCACGCCCGCGCCCAGCTCGCCGCGCTTCTCAAAGTTCTCGGCAAAGGCCTCGCGCACGCGCTCGAATTTCGGGTCGCACTGGCCGTGGATTTCGGGGGTCTCGCTCATGCCTTGTTTCCTTCGAAGTGGTGCGGGGCAGGGTAGGCGGCGCGGGTTGCGGGGTGCAACTGCGCGATCCATCCGTTTTCGTGGACGTGGACGTGGACGAATCACCCGGCTCCCCCCTCGGGGGAGCTGTCGCCAAAGGCGACTGAGGGGATGCCGGTACCGGCACGCGGGAGAAATTGAGCGCCGCCTGCGCGACCCCCCCAGTCCGGCGCCGCGCCGGACAGCTCCCCCCGCCCTCCGGCGTTGAAGCTTTGGCGGGCGGCCCTCTCGAAGCCTTGGCGAAGGAGGGCCGGGGGAGCAGGGGCGGAGTTGTCTTCTTCACACAAAAAAGCGGCGCTGCTCTCGCAGCGCCGCTTTGGAGTCGGCCCTCTGGGGATCGGGGAATCAGGCCGCCTCGCGGGTGGGAGCGATTTCGATGCTGGCTTCCGGGTTGGGGTGGCTCAGTTCTTCGAGCCGGCGGAAGGCCTTCTTCAGGGTATTGGGCCAGGTGTCGGTGTTGTAGTTCACGCCGTACTGCTCGCACACTGCGCGAATCTCGGGCGCGATCTCGCGAAGGCGGTTGGTCGGGAACTTGGGGAACAGGTGGTGCTCGATCTGGTAGTCGAGCGCGCCGCAGAGAATCGAGACCGGCAGCGGCACCTCGAAGTTGTTGGCGGCCTCGGCCTGCATCGCATACCACTGGCCGCGGCCCTTTGCCTTGGTGCCCTCGGGGTAGTCGGCGACGTCGTCACCGATGTGGCCGCAGTAGATGGTCGCCGCGGCGTAGACGTCGCGCATGCGGCTGGAGATGAAGTTTCCGAGCGCGACCTTCCAGAAGAACGGGCCGGCCAGCGCGGGGAAGAGGACGTACTCCTTGGCCGCGTGGCGGGCGTACTTGCGCAGGAGCTGTTTGAAGGCCTTGCGCACCTTGGGCTCGCTGCGGTCCTTGAGCATCGCCGAATCCTCGGGCGTGCGGCCCAGTGCAAGGTCCTCGACGCCGGTGAAGTGCAGGTTCATGGCCGTGCCGAAGAACACCCACGAAAAAAGGCTCTGCGCGATCTGGTGCTCGTTCTTCTCGCTCCACTCCACGCCGGGATTGAGGCGCACGTTGCCGTAGCGCACGTCGGGGTCCTTGCCGACGATGTTGGTGTACTGGTGGTGCCCCACGTTGTGGCCCTTGTGCCAGGCTTCTTCATCGATGGGGGGCTCCCACTTGAAGGTCTTGGACTGGAAGCGCTCGGCGCCCTCCAGGCCGTCGAAGGCCTGGTGAAGCGCGGTGTGACCGACTTCCATGCTCTGGAGAATCTTGTAGATGGCCAGCGCCAGCACGCCGGCGCTGAAGGTGACGGGCTCGATGCTGAAGTGAATGAGCACGCGGCCCACCACTTCCATGGCGCGCGAGAAGGCGTCGACCTTCTTGATGTAGGCGACGTCCTCGTCGCCGATCTGTGCCTCCACGCGGTTGCGGATTTCGTCGATCGCCTTGCCGAAGAGCTCGAGTCGCTCTTCCTCGCTCTCCCAGTGGGGGAGCTTGTCGAAGCCGGCGGCGGGCTCCTTGCCGGTAATGTGCCGTGCGATCTCGCGAGGTGAAGGAATGCGCGCCGGCGGGGTGGCCGTGGCTCCTGCGTGGTCGTAAAGCTCTGTGGTTTCCATTGTTGCGTCCTCCCTGGACGGTGCCGCCCCTCTCCGGGGCAGCGAATACGGGATTTGTAATACAAATGAACAAACACGTCAATTAAAAAGTATTACGTATGGTAATATGCTGAAATTACTAGAATTTATTGAAAATTATTGCGTAGAAACTGCAGGGATGCTGCGCAAAGTTCCCTTGAACGGCTTTGACGTATGACAAAGTTAACGGAGATTACATATGGCGCGCGCAAGAAAAAGGGGCGGGCAGGGCCCGCCCCTGCGTGGGGACTGAGTTGGCGCAGCCTACGCGCTGACCGGCGGTTTCTTGTCCGCCCAGGGGTGGGCGGCTTCGAGCTGCGCGGCAAGGCGCAGCAGCGTCGCCTCGTCGCCGAATTTGGCGGTGAACATGCTGCCCACGGGCAGGTGTTCGTCGGTCCAGTAGAGCGGCACGCTCATGCTGGGCTGGCCGGTCACGTTGTAGACGGGCGGGTGGGGGATGAAGCTGAAGACTTCGGCGGCGTTGGCGTCGAGGGCCGCGCCGTTCTTCATGAGCGGCCCCAGCGGGATGCGCGAGGCGACCTTCTCGATCACGGCGTTGACGCCCTTTGCGTCCAGGAATCCGAGCTTCTGTGGCGGGGCGCCGGTGGTGGGATTGAGAACAACGTCGTAGTCCTCGCAGAAGAGCAGCACTTCGCGCGCCGCTTCCTGCAGGCGGCGAATGGCGTAGACGAACTCGCCGGCGCTGAACACGTCGCCCATGCGCGCGGCCAGCCAGGTGCGCTCCTCGAACTCGCCGAACTGGGCCTTGCGCCCGCGCGTGTCCTCGGCTTCCTTGATGTTCACCCACGAATAGGCCGCGGCCATCACGAGGAAGTTGCGCGAGAATGCGAGCCCGTCGAAGTTGGGGCGCGCCTCGATGCACTCGTGGCCGAGCGCTTCGAGCTTGCGCACCGTCTCGGCAATGGCGCGGCGGCACTCGGTGTGCACCTCGCCGGGCAGGAAGGGCTCGGCGCTATACGCGATGCGCAGCTTGCCCGGGTCCTTGCCCACTTCATCGAGAAACTTGCCGTGCGGCTTGGGCAGGTAGTGGAAGTCACCGAGGAACGGCCCGCAGGTGGCATCGAGCATGGCGGCGCTGTCGCGCACGCTGCGGGTCAGCACGTGCTCGATGGCAAAGCCGTGCCAGCCCTCGGACTCAGCCGGGCCCACGGGGGTGCGCCCGCGCGTGGGCTTGAGTCCGAAGATCCCGTTCATGGCGCTCGGAATGCGGATCGATCCGCCGCCGTCGCCGCCGCCGGCCATGGGTACCATGCGCGAGGCCACCGCCGCGCCCGTGCCGCCGGAGCTTCCGCCCGTGGTGCGCGAAGTATCCCAGGGATTGCGCGTGGGTCCGAAGGCCTTGGGCTCGGTCGTGGGCACCAGTCCGAACTCCGGGGTGTTGGTCTTGCCAAGCAGCACCACCCCCGAGGCCAGGTAGCGATTGGCCAGCTCGGAATTCTTCGCCGGTTTCCACCCGCGGTAAAAGCCCGCGCCCGAGCACATTTCCTCGCCCGCGTAGGCGGTCAGCAGGTCTTTAAAGAGAAACGGCACCCCGCGGAACGGGCCGGCCGGAAGCTCTCCCCTGGCGGCCTCGCGCGCGCGGTCATAGAAGGTGTGAATGACGGCGTTGAGCTGGGGGTTGAGCCGCTCGATCGCATCGATCGCGCTGTCCACGAGCTCCAGCGGCGTGACTTCCTTTTTCTCGACGAGCCCTGCGAGCCCCAGCGCATCGTGTTTGGTGTATTCAGCAAAACCGGCCATGGCGTGCATCCTCCCGGGGAATGGGGGGAGTATGGCAGGCAAGGGCGGAGGGGGAAAGATGGGGGCGGCCCCCCCTGGGATAGTTGTCATTCTGAGCGAAGCGAAGAATCGGCCCCGAACCGGCTGTCGAGCACGCGATTCTTCGCTGCGCTCAGAATGACATTGACTGGTTACCAGTCATCTTCGGGTAACAGCTTGGCTTGGTAGCGAACAACTTCAGGATCCAGACGGGAAGCCTTCGCATCCGAGTAGACTTCGTTGAGGCGCGCCGTCACGTTGCGGCTTCGAGCTCCTCCTGACTTGGCAGTTCCATTTGCTTGTCATATCGCAAGGAACGCCGGCTCAGCAATGACTCACTTTGCGCCGGCCTCCCGCCAGCGCCCAGCAATCCATTGCAGCCC
>JAGRBM010000531.1 GCA_020434085.1 Chrysiogenia bacterium
TATCGACGACCTGGTGCACCCCCCCGTGGGGGACGAGAATCCGGATTCGGAGAGCTTCTCACTCCAGGCCGGGCCGTTTCCGATCCGATTGCTGCTCTGGAAGCTGGCCGCGTGGCTGCGCCCGGCGCGTCCCTATGACCTGATGCACATCCTCTCGGCGGCGCTCCATGCGGCAAACGCCGGGCTGCTGCTGATCCTGTTGCGGCAGCTCGTCTCAGCGCGGGCCGCACTGCTCTGGACCCTCTTTTTCGTCGTCTATCGCCCGGCCAACGAGGGCGTCCTGTGGGCCTCGACCCAGCCCGATGTGATGGTTGCCACGTTCTCGCTGCTTGCGCTGCTGGCATGGCGACGCGGGGTGAACGAGCCGCGCTGGCGGTTGCTCGGCGTGGGACTGGCGGTGCTAGCGATGGTGACGAAGCTCTCCGCCGTGGTACTTCCTTTCCTTCTGCTGGCGCATGCGTGGTGGGTGGAGGAAGGTGGAACCGCGCGGGAGCGTGTTCGCCGCGTGCTCCCCATGCTCGTTCCGCTCGCCGGGTTGGGGCTCATTTACGCGCTCTGGATGGCCACGCACCGGGGGCTTTGGGAGACGAATTATGAGGCGCATTTCCTGACATTCGGGAAGTTCCCGCAGACCGGGGAAAACCTGGCGCGGGGCCTGCTTCTGGTTCGTCCAGCGGCGCTGGTCCATAGCGATGCGTTCGGGCTCTCGTTTCTTGGTGCAACGCTCTTTGCGGTGTGGCGCAGCCGGGGCATCGTTCGATTCGGACTCCTCTGGATGACCGGTTTTGTTGCCGCCAATGTGTTCTCGTCGGGATATCCCGCCGGGCGCTACCTGTACGCGGGCTCCGTGGGGCTCATTCTCACGGCTTCGGCGCTGGCCGGCTGGGCGGCCGCACACCCCCTGCGCAAGCGTATCGCGATGGCAGGGGCCGGATTGTGGCTGCTCGCATCGCTCTACGCCTACCAGCGCGACGTCCGTTTCTACGATTGCTGGGGCGATGTGCACCGTGAAGCGCAGGGCGCGGTTCATGCCCACGCCGGAGAGATCCGCGCCGCGGGGGCACTGGCCTTCGCCCGGGATTACAGTCCCGTCTACCCCTGGTCGCAGTGGCTCGTCCGTTACGAGGTGGGCGAGGGCATCCAGATCGAAACGCAGTTGCCCGCTTGTCCCGGCGACGGACGGCCCTGTCTCGATTTCGGAGACATCACGGAAAAGAACATTACTGCGAGCGGGAGCCTGCCGGAGGGCGGCTGCGAGGGGCACGTCAGCTTTACGCCGCCTGCGCTCTCCGAGTAGCGGGCGCCGGCACTCCGGGGTTGCCGCGGCGAACTCTGGTTTTTGATACTATTATGTAGACCGATTGCATTCAGTCTTGGAAGAAATGCAGAAGAACTGGCCCAAACACCCACTGACGCTGAGCGCGATCGTGTTTCCTTTCGTGCTGGTGCTGGCCCTGTCGATGGGCGGGTTTACAGATGACCCGATGCACTCGGTCTGGGGGCGCGACACACCGGTCTTCGACATTCTCACCCTGCGCGCCGGACCGTTTCCGATCCGGCTGCTCCTGTGGAAGTTCGCCGTCTGGGTGCGGCCTGAACGCCCATTCGACGTAATGCACATCTTCCCTGCCGTGGCTCACGCGCTGAATGTAGGGCTTGTGCTGGCACTGTTGCGGCAGTTCTGCACCCCGCGTGGGGCACTACTCTGGGCACTATTCTTTCTGGTTTACAGGCCTGCCAATGAAGGAGTGCTCTGGGCTTCTACCCAGCCGGACGTCATATGCACGACTTTTTCGCTCCTCGCGCTGTTGGCCTGGCGGCGGGGTGTTGAGGATTCGCGTTGGCGCCTGGTGGCACTGGGGCTCATTTTGGTTGCCACGGCGACGAAGCTGAGTGCAGTGGTGCTCCCCTTTCTGTTGATGGCCCATGTTCTCTGGATGGAGGAGCAAACGACGGTTCGGGAGCGCATTCGGTGTGCGGCGCCGCTTCTGGCTCCTCTCGCGTTGATCCTGGTTGGTTATGCGCTCTGGATGGCTGCGCACCGGGGTTTGTGGCAGACCGCCTACGAACCCGAGACTTTTGCTGTCTGGAAATTTCTCCGTATCGGTGAAAACATCGCGCGTGGCCTGTTGCTGATACGACCGATCAACATGGTCAAGAGTGATGCGTTCGGCTTCTTGGTCCTGTTAGTCACAGTCGCGGCGATCTGGCGCAGCCGTGGTCTGGTTCGTTTCGGTCTGCTGTGGATGGTTGGATTTGTCGGGATCAGCGCTTTCTCGTCAGGATACATCGCCGGTCGATATCTATATTCGGCTTCGGTTGGGCTTATTTTGGCTTGTTCTCAGTTGGCGGTTTGGGCTGACGCGAACGCCGTGCGCAGGCGAATCGCAATATGCGGAGCCTCGCTGTGGATGCTGGTATCTCTCTATTGCTACCAGCGCGACGTGCGGTATTTTTCGTGTTGGGGTGACGTATATCGGGAGGCGAGTGCGCTTGTCCGGGACCACCGTGAGGATGTCCGAAGGGCTGGTAGACTTGCTGTGGCGCGTGATTTCAGCCCTGTGAACCTCTGGTCAGCGTGGCTGGTGCGCTATGAAGTGGGGGAAGGAATCGAAACCGAACTGCAGTTGCCTGCTTGTCCAAGCGATGGGCGACCCTGCCTGAGCTATGGGGAAATCGCAGAGGAAACGGTGACTGCTGCTGGAAGTCTCCCGGTTTCAGGCTGCGAGGGCCACGTTACTTACCGCCCGCCTACGCTTCCCCGCTAGCGTGCGGTAGAATCTCCCCATGCCGCGCGAGAACGAATCCCCTGCGGCGCGTTGGCGCGCGCTGATTGCCGATGACCGGGTGTGGTGGTCCGTCCTCGCAATCTCCTTTGTCGTCACCGCTGCGGTTTCCTCGCAGCTCGGCGGCTACACCGACGATCTCTTTCACGCGCAGGTGGGGCGCGACTATTCCTGGTGGGAGCTGGCGTCGTTCAAGGCCGGGCCCTACGGGATGGCGATGGGGGTGTGGAAGCTCGCCGTCGCGCTTGCTCCGGCGCGTCCGTGGGTGCCGGTGCTTCTTCTCTCCGCGCTGCTTCATGTTCTCATTGTCGCGATGATTGCGCCGTTGCTCGAACACGTGATGGAGCGCCCTGCCGCGCGCA
>JAGRBM010000532.1 GCA_020434085.1 Chrysiogenia bacterium
AACGGCGCCTCGAAGGCCTATTCCATGACGGGCTGGCGCATCGGCATTGCCTGCGGCGATGCCAAGGTGATCAAGGCCATGACGAACATGCAGAGCCAGTCGACCTCGAACCCGGCGAGCATTTCCCAGGCCGCGGCCGAAAAGGCCTTCAACATGGACCAGTCCATCGTGGGCGAGATGCTCAAGGCCTTCGACGAGCGCCGCCAGTGGATCGTCAAAGCACTCAATGACATTGAGGGAGTTTCCTGCAACGACCCGGAGGGCGCGTTCTACGTGTTCCCGAACATCAGCGGGCTGCTCGGCAAGAGCGCCGGCGGCAAGAGGATCGAGACTGACATGGACTTTGCCGCGTGGCTCCTCGAAGAAGCCATGGTCGCCGTCGTTCCCGGAACGCCCTTTGGCGCGCCCGGCTACATGCGGCTTTCCTACGCAACCAGCATGGAGAACATCCAGAAGGGCGTGGGCCGCATCGCCGAGGCGGCAAAGAAGCTCAGCTAGCGCTGCTGCAAAAAGAAACAAAAAGCGGCCCCGCTCGGGGCCGTTTTTTTGTGCAGTACAGTGATGCTTGTCGTGCGCCAGCTACGACGCCATGCTTGGGGGCGGAGGGGTCCCGGCATGCATGACATCGGCCTGACGCACATTGCGCTTCCCGTCACCGATCTCGACAAGAGCGTCGCCTTCTACGAGAAATACGCCGCGATGAAACAGGTGCACTACCGACTGGATGAAGACAGTGGCTGGCGCGTCTCCTGGATCAGCGACGGGACGCGCCCGTTCGTCATCGTGCTGATCGAGGGCCCGCCCAATCCCACGCCGCTCGTGCCGATGGCCCATCTGGGCGTGGGCTGCAAAAGCCGCGAGGCGGTCGACACCCTTTGCGAGCAGGCCCGCGCCGAGGGCTGCCTCATCGGCGGCCCCAGCGACTACGGCCCGCCCGTGGGTTACTGGGCCTTCCTTCGCGACCCCGACGGTCACACCCTCGAACTCTCATTCGGTCAGGACGTCGCGCTGACGGTGGAAGAGAACTCCTAGAACGGATTTCTCATCGGGGCGTCGGCACTCAGCCGAAAATTCGTTGATACTCGGAGATAACTTTTTCGGTGACCGTGCCGAGCGGCGGCAGGTAGTAGCAGAGCCAGATGAGCACGTCGTGAAGGAAGAATATCACGATGGCTGCAAAGACGCCCGCGCCGACAAAGCGGCGGGTGGGGAACTCGCCGGGCTCGAACTTCACGTCGCCGCGAAGCAGCGAGAGGAAAGGAATGGTCGAAACGCGGTTCTTGAAGGCGACCCATTCCTCGCCGTACTGGCGCCTTAGACCCGGGTTCTCGAAAACGACGACCCCGAAGACGTTGTAGGTCTCCAGCAGGACGAACCAGAGCACGGCCAGCGCGCTGCCAAGGCGCAGGGTGTGGCCAAGCAGCAGGCAGAACACCGACCAGTAGAGCGGGTGGCGGGTGATCTTGTAGTAGCCGCCGGTCTGGAGCCCGCCCTCGGTGGGCGGATCCTTGAGCCCCCAGAAGGAGAGGCCCAGGGAAAAGGTGCCGAAGAAGAAGAAGATTCCGATCGTCCCGATGGTGTTGAGGATGTAGCGGTAGCCCGGAATCGCGGTGAAGTTCCAGAGCTGGGCGCTCTGGCCCGAGTGCTGGAAGAGATAGAGCAGCGTGTTCCCGAAAAGGAAGACCGTGCCGATCACATAGAACAGGCGGTAGGTGCGAAACCCGACCAGCGGTTCGAGGCGTTCTTTGACGAACTGGCGGGGCCAGAGGCTCGACCAGAAACAAAAGAGCAGGGTGTGCCCCGCCATCTGGAGATAGGGTTCAAATTCCATGATGAAGTTTGTCGGGCGAGCTTAGGGCTTTCAAAGGGGCTTGAAAAGGGCCCGAATGAGCAAAGTTTAATCGAATAGTCGCATTTGGGGCCCCCGCGGCAGTTGACACCCATCAGGGGGTTTCCTACCGTGATACCTGCGTCGAGGGATCAAGGTAGGATGAGGGGCTTGCTCTGAAGGAACAGGCCCATAGTATGGCGCATTCTTATATTTTCCTGACAATCATTGCCGCTGACACGCCGTCCACCTGGGACCTGGTGAGTGCTTCCGGGCCGTTCGTGAAGCTCATCCTGCTGGGCCTTGT
>JAGRBM010000533.1 GCA_020434085.1 Chrysiogenia bacterium
CAACTGCAACGCCAGGTCATTCTCGGCGTCGGCGAGCCGCTGTTGTTGGAATGGGGCGGCCGCGCGTAACGTTGCATCAAAGGCAATATCCTCGGGGCGGCTACCCGCAGGGCGAGCCTTGATGTACCGGCCACGCTTGCGGTCGGTGCGGGTGTAGGAACGTTTCCCTGCGCGCTCGCGTGTCATCTTGTCGAGCGGTGTATCCATCCGTTTCGTTTCAAATGTATCGCCGATTTGGACCGGCTTCCGTGCCCCTTTGGCATCGCCGGGCGATGAGCTCTGCTGGGGAGAGGAGTCGGGTTGGGCCACTGCCCCTTCGCCCCCCTCGCCGGCATCCATCATATCTGACTCATCGCCCTCTATGCTTTTTTTTCATCGGCCGCGGCATCGCCCATCTGCATGCCTTCACTCTCATCGCCATCGCCGGCTTCTTGTTCGGCTTCGGCCCGGGCTTGGCGCACATTGTTCTGCAACTGATCCAGATTCATGGTTGACTCCTGGAAGGGCTGCTTCTTCATGCGGTGGGGCAGGGCGAGTTCGGCTGCCAGCAGAATATCATTGTCGTTGATCTTGAGCCGACCGTCGTAGGCCGCTTGGGCACGCGCCGTACGCAGAATCACGATGTCGGCGCGGTGGCCATCCACCTTGAAGCTGGCGGTGAGTGCAGCAATCGTGTAGAGGTCCTTATCACTGTACTCGACCAGCGGATAGCGGGCGCGCGCTTCTTCGATGCGCTTGCTCAATTCCTCTTCGGTGGTGTCAAAGGCGTCGAGGAAGCCTTCCTGATCTTGCTCAAAGAAGATGCGGCGGCGCAGAATTTCGACCCGCTGTTTGGCATCGGCCAACCCCACCACATCCACGGCATGGGCAAAGCGGTCGAGCAACTGAGGCCGCAGATCGCCCTCTTCCGGGTTCATCGAGCCGACCAAGACAAATTGCGCGGGGTGTTGGAAGCTGATCCCCTCGCGCTCCACCACGTTGATGCCCATCGCGGCGCTGTCCAACAGCAGGTCAACCACATGGTCATCGAGCAGGTTCACTTCGTCAACGTAGAGGACCCCGCGGTTGGCCGCAGCGAGAATGCCCGGTTCAAAGTGGCGTTCACCGCGTTGGATCGCTTTTTCAATGTCGAGCGTCCCAACGACACGGTCTTCTGTTGCGCTCACCGGCAGATCCACAAAGGGCGTATTGCGGTGGTGCGAGGGAAGTGCGCCTTCGCGGGCAAAACGTTCGCGACACTCGTCACAGTAGAGATCGGGGCGCTTGGGGTCGCAGGCAAAGGGGCAACCGTCGACGGCGTCCAGCTCAGGGATTAGGGCAGCCAAGGCACGGGCTGCGGTAGACTTGGCCGTGCCCCGTTCCCCGCGGATCAGCACGCCGCCGATCTGGGGGTTGATGGCATTGAGGATGAGTGCTCGCTTCATCCGCTCTTGGCCGACAATCGCTGTAAATGGGTAAGTCGATCGCATGAGAAACAGTCCTTCAGGCTCTAGTAGAATAGTGGTGTATCAAACAATGCTCATATGGGCAAAGCGGTGAAATCGTTAAATTTTCAGAGAGAATCTACCCGATTTCACCCGAAGACCTATATGAGCCTCAAATAAAATGAAAACCGGAGTTTTTCAGTTGTCAAACTCCGGTCTTGCTTCTGAAAATCCATATCGTGATTCAGAGAGAAAATTACTTCGTCATGACAATATTTC
>JAGRBM010000534.1 GCA_020434085.1 Chrysiogenia bacterium
CAGAAGAACATTCCCGGCTGGGCCGCGCGCAACAAGAAGAAGAAAAAGTAATGTGCGGAATCGTTGGATACCTGGGCCCCAAGGACGGCGTGCCCCTCGTCATGGACGGGCTCTCGCGCCTGGAATACCGGGGCTATGACTCGGCCGGACTGGCCAGCATTTCCAGGGGCGAAACCGAAGTGGTCCGCGCCAAGGGCAAGCTCGCCGAGCTGCGCACGGCCCTGCACAAGCATCCGCTGAGCGGCGGCCTCGTCATGGGGCACACCCGCTGGGCCACCCACGGCGCGCCTTCGGTAAAGAACGCGCACCCCCACCGCGCGGGTCCGGTCACGGTCGTCCACAACGGCATCTTCGAGAACGCGGGCGAGCTGCGCGCAAAATTCGCAAAATCCGGCACGCACTTTCATTCCGAGACCGACACCGAAGTATTCGCCGCGCTGGTGGAGAAGGCACTCAAAACGAGCAAGAGCCTGGCGGCCGCCGTACGCAAGGCCCTCTCCCAGGCAAGCGGCGCCTACGCGGTGCTGGTGGCTTCCGAGGACGAACCCGGCACGCTGGTGGCCGCGCGCTGGGGCTGCCCGCTCGTGGCCGGGATTGGGTCCGAAAAAGGCGAGTCCTACTTCGCCTCCGACATCCCGGCGCTCCTTTCCTACACCCGTGAGATCGTCATCCTCGAAGACGGCGAGATGGCCGTTGCCGGAAAGAGCGGGCTCACCCTCAGCGACTTCGCTGGCAAGAAGATCACCCGCGAGCCGCGCAAGATCGCCTGGGATCCCGTCAGCGCCGAAAAGGGCGGCTACAAGCATTTCATGCTCAAGGAAATTCACGAGCAGCCCCAGGCGCTGGTCAATACGATCGGCGCGCACTTCGATGCGAGCAAGCTGCGCACGACGCTTGGCGATCTGAGCCTTCCCGAGCGCCCGGCCCGCGTGGTGCTCATCGCCTGCGGCACGAGCTACCACGCCGCGCTGGTGGGCAAGCACTGGATCGAGCGGCTGGCCGGCGTGCCGGTCGAAGTCGACATCGCCAGCGAGTACCGCTACCGCGAGCCGCTCGTTCAGAAGACCGACCTGTGCGTGTTCCTCTCCCAGTCGGGCGAGACCGCCGACACGCTCGCGGCCTTGAAGCTCGCCAGGTCGAAGAAGGCCTTTACGCTGGCCATCGCCAACGTGCCCGACTCAAGCATCCCGCGCGCGGCGCACGCCACGCTCTACACCTACGCCGGCCCCGAGATCGGCGTGGCGGCAACGAAGACTTTTCTGGCGCAGCTCACGGCGCTCTTCATTCTGGCGCTGCACCTGGGAACGACGACGAAGAAGCTCAAGAAGGACGCGCGCGAGGCGCTCGCCAAAGAGCTGCTGCGCATCCCGGCGAAAATCGAGCGCACGCTGGCACTCGACGAGCAGATCGAGGCCATCGCGCATCATCACAACATGCACCGCGATTTCCTGTTTCTGGGGCGCGGGGTCAATCACCCCATCGCGCTCGAAGGGGCGCTTAAGCTCAAGGAAATTTCCTATATTCACGCCGAGGGCTATGCCGCCGGCGAGATGAAGCATGGGCCGATCGCGCTGCTCGATGAAGAATTTCCGGTGATCTGCCTGGCGCCCAAGGATGACGCCTTTCCCAAAGTCGCCAGCAATGTCGAGGAAATCCGCGCCCGCAGCGCACCGGTGCTGATCGTGACGAGCGAGGATCTAAAGCAGCGCCCCACCGGCTGGGATGAACTGCTGGTCGTTCCCAAGACCGACCCGCTGCTCTACCCGTTTCTGCTCACCCCGCCCCTGCAACTGCTGAGCTACCACATCGCCAACCTCAAGGGCTGCGACGTGGATCAGCCGCGGAACCTGGCGAAGAGCGTGACGGTGGAGTGAGGGGCCTCTTTTCTGCTAGAATGCCCCCATGATCGCCGAAATCGAAAACAAGCGCGCCGAGATCGAGGCCCTGTGCCGGCGCTACCACGTGAAGAGCCTGGAGGTCTTTGGCTCCGCCGCGCGCGGTGAGGATTTCGATCCGGAGAAGAGCGACATCGACTTTCTGGTGGATTTTGATCGCTCAACCCCTTCGGAGCTGGCACGCAAGTTCGTCGGCCTTCTCGTTGATCTGCAGGAACTGCTCGGTAGAAAAATTGATCTCGTGATGCCGAACATTCTGGAAGATCGCTACCTGCGCGAGACGATTGAGGAATGTCGCGAACCCCTCTATGCGGCATAAACCCGAAAAATTCCTCCGCGACATTCTCGATGCCGGGAATGCAATTCGCCAATTCCTGGACGCGCACAGCTACGAGGAATTTCTTGCCGATCGGACGCTGCGCTCGGCACTCCGCTATGAAATGCAGACAATCGGTGAGGCCCTCGCCCAGCTTGCCAGGATTGCCCCGGAGCTGGCGGATCGGTTTTCCGACA
>JAGRBM010000535.1 GCA_020434085.1 Chrysiogenia bacterium
GCGTCCGGCTGTCGGATTTCACGCGTGCCGAGTGGCTGCAGTCTCCTTTCGGCAAGATGGTCATCGTCAAGCTGAGCGCGTTCCTTCTCGTGCTCCTGGTCAGCGCCGCTCACGACTTTGTCGTCGGTCCCCGCGCAACCAGAGCGATCGCTGAGGATCCGAACTCGCCGCGGGCTCGCACCGAACGGCGTCGCGCCGCTCTGCTCGGCCGATTCAACGTCCTCCTGGCTCTCGTACTGCTCGCCGCCGGCGTCATGCTGGTTCGAGGTGTCCCGTGGTGAACGAGCGCACCATCGCGGGGTACCTGCACGCCGATCACCAGCGCTTGCGCCGTCTGCTCCACCGCGCGATGGCGGTAACGGATCTCGATCTGGCGGCATTCGCCGACTTCCGGCGCGGACTGCTGCGCCATATCGGTATCGAGGAGAAGCTGCTCCTACCGGCGGCGCGCAGGGCCCGGGGCGGCACCCCACTCGACCGAGCGCGCGAGCTCCGCATCGATCACGCCGCGATCACGTCCCTGCTCGTAGGGACTCCTGATCTGGCATTGTGCCGGGAGCTTGCATCGCTCCTGTCGGTTCACGACGCGAAGGAGGAAGGCAGCGGCGGCGTCTACGAGGAGTGCGAACATCTGTTGAGCGACGACGAGGTCGCGCTTCTTGCGGAGCGGGCCGCCGCCTTTCCCGAGGTCAAGGTGACACTCCACTTCGACGGACCGAAGGTGCATCGCACGGTTGAGAGCGCCCTGGCGTCCGCCTGTCGCATGCGTACGTCGAAGAAGGCGGGGGGAGGCAAGGAGTGACGGAATCGTCCACCGGCAGGCCCCGCTTGGTTCTCGTGAGGCACCCCCACCAACCCAGACATCCCGAGCGGGTCTGCTGGGGATGTGACCGCTACTGCCCGGCAACGGACATGGCATGCAGCAAAGAACGTACGCTGCATCCTGTTGAGCTCTTCGGCGCAGGATGGCGCAAGAATGACGACGGTGAGTCCGGGGACCGCGACGACGCCAGGGAGGGTCTCGCCCAGCGACCCCGGGTTCACGACTCGAGCGGTTGGGAAAGCGCCGCGAAGAGTCGCCTCGGGCCGGTCTCCCGGAGCGGGCGAACGGCGGCGATGCTGGTCGTGCCCGGTTGCGCTTCGCCTTCCATTGAGGTTCCGGTCTCGATCGGCGAGAGTGTCAGCGGGCGCGGATGTCGCGGTGGAGCTCGGGCACGGGTCCGACCCGACGCTGGAGAGAAGTTGAACGAAAGGTGCCGGTCCCGATGAAACCAGAAGTCGTCAGAGCAACCATCAGCGGGGTCGTCGCGACAGCGACCCTGGGTGGCCTGATCCTCGTCGGCTCGCGCAACCTCGCTCACTTCGACGCGGCGCTCGTCGCCTATACCTTCTCCATCCTCTTCGCCACATTCGGGCTGACGTACAGGTACACGATGTGGCTCTCGCGTCCGCCCACGGCGATGTACTGGCGGCGGGGATGGCAGGCCTTCTTCCGCCGCGGGTGGCGGCTGCGAAACATCCGCTTCTGGTTCTCGCGCATGAGCCTCGACGTGCTGGCGAACCGCTTCATCTTTCGGCGGGACCGTCTGCGTGGGCTCACGCACATGCTCATCATGTGGGGCTGCCTCATCGCCGTCGCCATCACCTTCCCGCTGGTCTTCGGCTGGCTTCACTTCCGCCCCGTCACAGGTGATCTCTCCCTGTACGAGGCGGTCGTCTTCGGCTTCCCGGCGTTTCGGTTTCCCCATGACTCGGCCGTCGCGTTCTTCCTTTTCCACGGCCTCGTGTGGGCGTCCTTTCTCGTCATCGCGGGCGTGATGCTGGCCGTCCGCCGCCGCCTGCGCGAGGAAGGAGCAGGCGCGGTGCAGCGCTTCGCCGAAGACTTCATGCCGCTCATCCTGCTGTTCGCGGTGAGCCTGACGGGGCTCATGCTCACGGCGAGCTACACCTGGATGAAGGGATACGGATTCACGTTCATCTCGTTGCTGCACGCCCTGACGGTCATCGCCACCTTCATCTGGCTCCCCTTCGGGAAGTTCTTCCACATCTTCCAGCGCCCCGCGCAGCTCGGAGTCGGCTTCTACCAGGACATCGGCCGAGCCGAAGAGAAGGCGCACTGCCGCCGCTGTGGACACGCCTTCACCTCCCGGATGCACGCGATGGATCTGATCAAGGTGGAGCAGGAGCTCGGCTACCGGTACGAGATCGAGGGCAGCGACGCCGAGCATTACCAGTGGATCTGCCCGCCCTGCCGGCGCGCTTCGTTCGCCACCGCGCAGGCGTTGTTATGGCAAGGCAGCCGCGGCGGCGAGCTTGCGCGGTCGGCCGCGCGACCGCTTCCGATGCCCGTCCATGTCAACCGCGGCGTTGGCGAAGGGCCACTGGGCGACGATGACGCGGAGAACTTTCATCCATGAGCCGATCAACCGAACCCAACGGCACGCCCGTGCCGGCGCTCGACCTCGACACGATTCGAGAGTTCGGCCCGTTCAAGGCCTACGCGACGGACATCCGAGTGGACTCCGGCGTCGAGCCGGACAAGCTCGTGAAGACCCACTGCTGCTTCTGCGGCCAGCAGTGTGGGCTGCAGCTCAAGGTGAAAGACAACACCATCATCGGCATCGAGCCCTGGTACGAGTTCCCCTTCAACCAGGGCATGCTCTGCCCGAAGGGCGTCAAGCGATACCTCCAGCAGGGGCATCCTGATCGCCTGCTCAGCGCGTACCAAAAGGACCCGAAGGCGGCGTCCGGGTTTCGCAAGTTGCCGTACCAAGACGCGATCAACCGCGTGGCGCAAGCCATCGAGCGCATCCAGGGTGAGCATGGACGCGACGCCTTCGCCATCCTGTCGGGGGCCAGCCTCACGACGGAGAAGACGTACCTGATGGGGAAGTTCGCCCACATGTGCCTGCGGACCGCCAACATCGACTACAACGGCCGCCTCTGCATGGTGAGCGCCGCGGCGGGCAACAAGAAGGCCTTCGGCATCGATCGGGCGGCCAACCCCTGGAGCGACATCCTCGGGGCCGAGGTCATCCTGGTCACCGGCGCGAACGTCGCCGAGTGCGCCCCGATCACGACGAACTACATCTGGCAGGCGCGCGAGCACGGGGCCAAGGTCATCGTCATCGACCCGCGCATCACGCCCATCGCTCGGACCTGCGATCTGTTCCTGCCGATCAAGCCAGGACGGGATGCCGCGCTCTTCAGCGGCATCCTGCAGCTCATGATCGACAACGACTGGCTCGATCACGACTTCATCGACCAGCACACGGTGGGCTTCGACACGGTCGCCGAGCAGGTGCGCGAGTGGACGCCCCGCAAGACGGCCGAGGTGACGGGGATCGCCGAGAAGACGATCCGACAGGCGGCCGAGATGTGGGGCACGGCGAAGACGAGCTTCTTGATGCACGCCCGGGGCATCGAGCACCACAGCCACGGCGTCCAGAACGTCCTGAGCGCGATCAACATCGTGCTGGCATCCGGGCGGATCGGGCGGCCAGGCTGCGGGTACGCCACCATCACGGGGCAGGCGAACGGTCAGGGGGGCCGGGAGCACGGGCAGAAGTGCGACCAGCTCCCGGGCGGCCGAGATCTCGGCAACCCGGAGCATCGCGCGTACGTCGCGGGCGTCTGGGGCATGAGCCCCGATGACCTCCCGCAGCCGGGCGTCGATGCCTACGAGATCATGCGCAAGGCGGACTCGGGCGAGATCAAGGGGCTGCTGTCAATCTGCTTCAATCCGGTCGTCTCGCTGCCCGACAACAACTTCGTGCGGCGTGCCCTGAGCAAGCTGGACTTCTATGTCGCCATCGACTTCTTCATGAGCGAGACCGCGCGCTACGCCGACGTCGTTTTGCCCGGCTCGCTTCAAGAGGAGGATGAGGGCACTGTGACCCAGGTCGAAGGGCGGATCGTCAAGATCAACAGGGCGGTGGACCCTCCGGGGGAGGCCAGGCAAGACTGGCGAATCGTCCAGGACATCGCAAAGGCGCTCGGTCGCGAAGAGGGGCTCACGTTCGAGAGCCCCGGTGAGATGTTCGAGGAGCTTCGCCAGGCTTCGAAAGGCGGCGTCGCCGACTACTCTGGTGTCACCTACCAGCGGATCGAGGACAACTTCGGCGTCTTCTGGCCCTGCCCGAGTGAGACGCCCGCGGGGGTTCCTGCACCGGGCCCGCAGGGCACCCCGCGCTTGTTCGAGCCCGGATCCTGGAACCCGGTCGCCGCAGGATCGGGCCCCTTCTACTTCGCCGACGGCAAGGCGCGCTTCAACCCGACGCCTTACGAGGGCCCCGCCGAGGATGTGGACGCGGAGTACCCGACCATCCTGA
>JAGRBM010000536.1 GCA_020434085.1 Chrysiogenia bacterium
CTTTTTCCTTCTCGGCCTTTTCCTCGGCGCTGACCTGCTTCTTGTAGTCGCGCTCGAGGATGCGCTCGGACTCGGAGGTGTTGTCGGCAATGCGGAAGAGCACGATGACCGTCTCCAGCGCGACGCGGGCCATGATGACGTAGATCAAAAAGAGGATCGGCCAGAGAACCAGGCCGCTCACTCCGGCGAGGAAGCTGAACTGAAATCCCGCAATCGCGGGGAAGAGGCCGAAGCCCGCGGCCCCCAGAATGGCCAGCGCGTAAAGAACGCGGATGATCCGTTCGGTAATGAACTCCGTAAAGGTCATATCGAACAGTGATGCAAAGAAACCCTTGTGTTCGAGACTCATGGTTGTCCCCTTTCCCGGCACGGGCGCAAAACGACTCTCGCGCCCCCAATGAACAGATTATTCAGTGCGTCCCCAAGATAGACGCCATGGCCCAGCGGCGCCAGTAAAGAAATGGAAAGGCGCGGCAGCTGTCCCTACTGGCCGCCGACACCGGGAGCGCCCGGACGGGGAGCGGTGTATTGCTCGTAGGATTGGAGCGCCTGACAGGCCTCTCTCTGGCCGAGCTTGCAGGCGCGGCCCAGATGCTGCTTTGCGCCCGCGGTATCGCCCTGCTGGAGCAGGATGAGCCCCAGGTTGTGGTGGGCGCCCGCGTTCTCGGGCTGGATCTCGATGGCCCGGCGGTAGTGGGGAATCGCCTGCTCGTACTGGCGCTGGGTCGCCAGCGCCGCGGCCAGGTGGAAGTGGGCCTCGGCCGAATCGGGGTGCCCCGCGGCGGCTTTTTCAAGGAGCGCGATGGCCGTGGTGAGATCACCCGCCTGATAGTAAAGCGCGCTCAGTTCGAGCTGGGCCTGCAGGTTGGTCGGATCGATTTCGAGGGCGAGCTGGTAGTGGCGCACCGTCTGGTCGAGAAAACCCGCGGCCTGGTAGGCCTGCGCCAGGTTCACATAGAGCCCCACGTTGGTCGGCATCCCCAGCAGCGCCTGCTGGTAGTGGTGGATCGCCTCGCTCATGCGGCCGGTGCGCTGGTAGTGATAGGCCAGCCGGTAATGGGCCGCCGGGTGGGTGGGGTCGGCCTCCACCACCTTGAGATAGTTGTTGAAGGACTCGGTTGGCCGCTTCTCGCGGGCGTCGAGCTCGGCCAGCCGCACCAGCGCCGCGACGAAGCCGGGATCGTATTCGAGGGCCTGCTCGTAGAACTCGCGTGCCTGCGCGCTCTTTGCCCGGCGCATGGCGGTATCGCCGCGCACGGTGGAGAGCATCGCCGAGTGGGGCGCAAGCGTGAGCGCCTTCTCGATCTGCGCCTCGGCCTCGGTGAGCTTGGCGCGGCGGGAGAGTTCGGCGGCCAGTTCGATGTTGTAGCGCGCGGGGTGGGGATCGAGCGCCATCGCGCGCTGGAGGGCCGGATCGGCCGGGTCGCGTCCGCCGACGACCCACTTCGTATGCCAGGTGGCGGGCTCACCGGGCAGGCGCTGCTCGGCCAGCGCCATCGCCTCGCTCATCTTTTCCCTGTCGGTGCGCGGGCCCGCTGAATAACCCAGTGCCAGGCGCCACTGCGGATCCCCCGCGTCGGGGCGCAGGTTGGCGACCTTGCGGGCGTTGGCATAGACCGCGCCCCAGGCCGCCTCGGACGCGCCGCCGGCGAGCGCGCGGAGCTGCGCGACCTCGGCCCAGTATTCGGCGAGCTTGAGATAGGCCAGCGGGAAGAAGGGATCTTCCTCCACCGCGGCGTCGAGTTTCTGCGTTGCGATTGCAAGGTCTTTCGAGCGCCCGCTCTGCGCGGCGGCGACGCCCTCGCACCAGAGAGTCCAGGCCGCGGCCTTTCGCGTGGGGGAGAGGTAATCGCCCAGGCGCTTCTTGAGCGAATCGCCGAGCGGAATCTCCAGCGCGGCGAGCGCCGCGCGCAGGACTTCGCCGACGCTGCCGCCAACGGCCGCGTCGGAATCGAAACCCGCGCGAATGGTGCTTGGCGTTCCGATGGGGACGGGCTGTCCGTTCTGGAGCTTCCCGGCCATCACGATGACGCGCGAGGCGCCCGCGATCACTTCGATTACGCCGTGGACATAGAGGTCGGCGCCGAGCGCCCGGGCCGCCTGGTCGATGCTCTGGGGGGCGCCGCCGGGAGGGTGGCGCGCCTCGAGCGCGTCGCGGGTCGAGAACAGGCGGTAGTGTTCCTCATGTGCTAGCGCGTCGCGAATGACCTAGGCAAGTCCCGCTCCCTGGGCACGTCCAGCGCCCGAGTGGCCGCGCACCTCGAAGATGAAAACCGCCAGCGCCAGGCGGACGGGC
>JAGRBM010000537.1 GCA_020434085.1 Chrysiogenia bacterium
GAACTGGCGCAGCAGGGTCTGGGCCGCCTGAATCTGCGCGCGGGCGTCCTCGCTCCGGATCAGGCAGAGCATCACCTGGGTGAGCGCGCGCAGGGCGAACCTTCGCGCGGGGTCGCGTACTTCTTTCTCGCCACTGAGCGCGGCGTGGAAGCGTTCGCGAATCTCGCGCCAGGTCCCCTCCCCTGTCGCGATTTCGTTCCAGCGCTTGAGGTGCGAGAGCGCCTGCTCGCGCTCGGCCGGCTTGCAGGGCTCCAGCTTCGGCCCGCCCAGCGGAATGGCGTAGTGGTGGGTGCCATCGTCGCCGAAGATGTCGATGATGCGCGCCATGTGTTCGGGGCGCTCGTCGAAGAGCCGCAACCCGCGGGCCTCGTGCCGCAGGAAGAGCGCCGAGGCCGAGAGCGCCTCGCGCGTGGGCTCGCATTCCTCGAAGAGCTCCATCGCCGCCGAAAGTGCCAGCGCCTGCACCGCCGCGCTCTGCGGATCGCGAAGCCGCCTGCCGCGCCGCTCGGCCCACAGGTCGATCAGATCGCGCGCGCCGCCAAAAAGAGCGGCCGGATCGCGGGGGGCGGCACCGCTGCCTCTCCGCCTCACGAGCGCGCCTCCGCGTGCCACGCCATGCCGACCTGTGCGGGGAAGAAGGGCGAGGCATGCCTCGCCCCTACATAACCCGGGCATGGTGCTGTACTTGCCGGTTCCGCGCCGGTCCCAACACGTGTAGGGGCGAGGCATGCCTCGCCCTTGCCGCCCTCAGGATGACAACACGGAAAATGCGTGGCTGCGACAGACAGAAGCACCATCTCAAAGTTCTCTCAATGCGATGCGGACGGATTGTCCGGGGAATCTCACGGCCCTCGAAGAAAGGAGGAACCGGGCGGGCTGATTTCCATTATGGGGAAAAACAAAATTGGCGCAAGGGGGGTGTGACCCAAGATGACCCACGATGGACCATGATGACCCGAGATGGACCGAAATAACCCGAGATGGCCTGCAAAAAAGTTGGCCGAATTCCCTGCTCCCCCGACCCTCCTTCGCCAAGGCTACGAGAGGGCCGCCCTCCGGAGTTTCAACGAAGGAGGGCGGGGGGAGCTGTCCGGCAATGCCGGACTGAGGGGGTGCCGGTACTGACACTCGCTTCAGAAAACTGATCGCCGCCTGCGCGTCCCCCTCAGTCGCCTGCGGCGACAGCTCCCCCAAGAGGGGAGCAGGGTATGGAAGGGATCTACTGCGCCAGCGCGTACGGCCACAGCGGAAAGCCCGGCGGCTGCTCCCGGGGGCGGACGATCTTGCCGGTCTCGTGAATGCGGAGCAGGTCGAGGCGGCCGCCGCGACCCAGGCGCACGATGAGCTCGGGCTCGTCATCGCTGTTGCGGAAGATGTAGCTGCGCGCGGCGCCGCTGCTGGCGGCGTTCAGAGCCTCGGGAGCGTCGGGGTAGGTCCAGCGCTCGCCGTCGGCCTCGATGTAGGTCGTGCTCAGGATGAAGTGAATGAGCGGAATGGTGCGCTCACCGCCGTCGGGAATCGGGTAGTC
>JAGRBM010000538.1 GCA_020434085.1 Chrysiogenia bacterium
CTGGCCACGCCATCTCGCGCTCACCGAGATGCGCCAGGGCAAAGGAAACCGCCTCGCGGGCAGCGCCTTGCGGCGAGGATGCAAGGCCGGGAAGTGGCCCGGCCGGGATGCTGCGATCGAGGCCGACGGCCATCGCCCGGGTATTCCACTCCGCGACAAGCCCGTCCCGGTCGTAGAACCGTTTACTGTCGCGGGTATCCAGGGCAACGACCTCACGCTGTTCGGCGGTAGAGCCCTCGCGGGTCAGTCCTCGCTCAGCCAGCGCCCGGTCAATGTTTTCGGTACGGCGCGAGAACTCGGCGATTTGCCGCTCGTCGATCGCGGCCAGCTCGAAACCGTTGCGCGTCGCGCGCAACTGGTAGCCCAGCGCCGCCAGGCGCACGGCCAGCTCAGACTTATAGACAGAATCCAGTTCGCGCTGCGCGCGATAAACCTCTTGATTCTCTAGGGCGACCCACGTGCCATCCGAACGCTGGGTGATATTCAGCAGCACGCAGTGACTGTGGATATTGGGATCTCCCAAGCGAGAGGTATCGTGCTCGACCGCCCGGCAGGCGATGTTCCCGGTGTACTCACGCGTCACGACGCCCGCCGTTGTCTCGCGGGCAGCGATTCGCTGCTCGACTTCCGTCAGTGCTGCACGCACCGCCTCACGGTGCGCCTGCAGGACACGCTCGTCGCCATTGACAAGTGCAGCAATCGAGACGGACTTGGGCGCAGAGATGCAGACATCGACGCCAGCCCGGCGCTTGCCGCCAGCGCCCGCGGCGATCTCCTCGCCGTTCGGCAGCTTCCCGCGCAGCAGGTCGGCGAATTGCCGGTCTGCATCGGCTTCGGTGAGGCCGAGGCGCTCTGCCCCCTTGCCGATCCATTCGGCGGGCGGGGTGCCCTTGGTGTAGTAGTCGTCCGCACGGTAATAGCTCTCCGCCTGTGCCGCGGCGACATTCTTGACATTGATCATGCTGGATTCCTTGAAGTGGTCTTAACCGCTATGCCTGCACGACGAATGGTTCCGCAACGCGCGGCAGGCGAGGGATCGGGATCTGAACGCGGGCGATGGGGTAATCGCCCGCCAGGGATAGAAAGGCGTCCAGATCCGGCAGATTCTGAAGCTCACTCGGCAGAACTAGCGCCTCGGTGACGTGGCGCTCGGCGGCGGTTTCGTTGCCGTCGCCGCCCAGTCCTTTGCGCTTGCTGCTGCTTTTCTCGGTGCGCAGGATCTGGGCTTGCCCCAGATCGTCGGAGCAGTATTTCGCCGTTTCGGGGTCGCCCTGGCGCAAATAGAGCTTTGATGAGAGGCATGCGAGCAGGGTTTGGGCTTCGTCGCGGCCGTAGGTGGCGCGAAGTTGACTCACGCTCTGCAGGCCAAAGACGCACGAACCCTTGTACTTCCTGAGTTTGGTGAGCGCATCCTTTGCAGCAACCTTGCCAAGGGTGTCGAATTCGTCGGCGATGAAGAAGGTCGGACGGGCGGCACGCTCATCGAGGCTGAGCGTTTCATTGATCGCCAGCTGAAGCCAGCAGCTCAGCAGCTGCCGCAAGGCCGCGATTTGGTTGTCGCGGTAGGACACGAACAGCCATTGATCGCCAGGCGAGCTCCGGATCCAGTCCTTAATTGAAAAGGATCCGCCGTCCGGCAAGAATGACCACGGCAGCAGGTAGTTGGAAATGATTGCCCTGGTGTTACCCAGCATTTTTTCCTGACCTTTCTGGGTCAGGATCGCCGCCGGCGAGCCGGCCAGGAGGGGCCGCAGCTCTTCCGGTTCAGCCTGCCCGACGAAGTGCAGCAGGCGGCTGATGCTGTAGTCGCCTTGGGTGTGCAGGGCGCGCA
>JAGRBM010000539.1 GCA_020434085.1 Chrysiogenia bacterium
CTGGGCTTGCGGGAGACCGGAGCCGGAACGCGCCTGCGACGAAGCAACAGCAACGCAGGCATCAGCACAAAGAGCCATGTGGCCCACCCCCAGCCGTTGCTGCGGGGGTTGATCGTGCAGAAACCGCTGGAGCTGCTCGGGAAGAGTGCGTCCACGTCCAGAGCGAAGAGCTCGGTGAGCCCGTCGACATCGGATTGCTCGACTGTCCGCGCCTTCGTCTGCCCTTCCCAGGCGTTGTAGAACATGGTCGCGACCGAATAACGTGACTGCGGTGCGTTGATTCCAGCCGACTCCGACGAGTTGCGACAGGCATGCTCATCAGGACTGGTCAGCTCGAACTCCCGGCAGGGATGGTCGAGACCCACAAAGTGCCCCATTTCGTGAGTCATTATATTTTCAACGTCAAAAATTGAATATGGGACCGGATCTATCTTATCGGGAACGGTCATGGTTCCGGTGAATTTGGTCGGAGTGCCTCGATAACATAGCTGCGTGCCATCGTCATCCACATCCGGGCTCGAAACCATTGGATCAACGGCCTCTTCGGGATTGATCGCATCGCGCAAAATCAGGCATTCGTAAGCCGGGTTGGCCGCAGTGGCACCATTCGTAGTCCAACGCACAACCGAGTCTTCACCTGAATCGGTCAGCACCAAGTCCGCATTAAAAATGATGTCCGCTTCGGTGATGGTCCCCACCGGACCGCCACCAATCAGGCCGCGCGTAATTGTCACTGCCAATGTGCGATCCGGATCAACGTCACCGCCACCGGCAGTGAGGAAATCCACCTGCTCAAACTGGATACGATTACGCCCGTCACCGCCACCGTTGGCGATGGTATTGTCCGCAGTCGCTACGACCTTGCCCGCTACGCCCAGAAAGATGCGCCCTTGAGCGTCGCGGGTCATCAGGAAGCGGTCACCACCGGGCTCAGAGTGCTGGACGTGATGAGTGCAAAGCTTTGTCGCCTCGGCCGCCGTGGCAACATCCGTAAAGTTGCCCCAACCGTCGGTGCTCACACTGGTGATCTTCATCCAACTGTCGAAATTGCCGGCACCGTCGACGCTCCAGGCGGGGAACACGCAGGTGCGATTTCCGGGATTGAAATTTTCGGGATTCATCGCCGCGCCCTGCGTCGTTGAATTTTCGCTCGTCGCATTACCGGCCTTGTCTCCGTTGGCCATGATCAATGCCTCGGTCGGCGTGAGTGGCACGTAGGTCGGCATATTTTCGCAGTCATAACCATCCATGTTTTCCACGCCGTCACAGCCGGTAAAAAAATCCTGTCCCGCTATCGCGTTTTTCCGAATCTCGCGGTTCCACTGGTAGGCGGAGCGGCGCATGGCTTCCAGCAAATCGCTGGGTAGAATGCGCACGTTTTGATCGTTGGAGATCAACGCAAGGCAATCGCCCGCTCCCATTCCATCAGAGCAGAGGTCCATGAACGGCAATTCCAGATCGATCGTATCTCCGCTCAGCGGCCAGCGCGAGGGATAGCCCACGAAGTTCGGGCCAACGTGATCCGGGCCGTTCCGGCCCAGGTGAAGAACGAAATAGGCGTTGAGGTTCGCATCGTTGGGATTGGTAAAGACCTGCGCCTGCGAGGCCGATGCGGCCGGAAGGCTCAGTGCCAAGGCCAGCGCGGCGGCGACAAAGCGGCGCATTGAGAATAGCTGGGTCACGAAAAACTCCTTGAAGTTGCTCACAGGGGCGGGAGATTGCGGAACACCCCCGCCCGGGGCTGCATGGAGACCTGTTCGAACTATGGCACAGGCTCCGCGGTCATTCTAGCCACCTTGCGGCGGCTTTGGCGTGAGCCAGTTCACGATTTCGCTCGCACATGCTGAGCAGGCGGCAGCTCTGCGAACGCGCCTGCTTGCCGCGCCGGTGCAGACGGACTACTTACCCGCTCCATGAGCGACTCAAAGCCAGTTGTCACCCGTTTTGCCCCCTCTCCCACCGGTCCGCTGCACATCGGCGGCGCGCGCACGGCCCTCTATAACTATCTGTTCGCCCGTGCCAACGGCGGGAAGTTCCTGATCCGCATGGAAGATACCGACCGCGAGCGTTCGCGCCGCGAGTTCGAGCGCGAGATTCTCGACTCGCTCGCCTGGATGGGGATGAGCTGGGACGGTGACCCGCTCTACCAGAGTCAGCGCACCGAGGCATACCAGAAGACCGTCGAGCAGATGCTCGTCGAGGGAAAGGCCTACAAGGACTACACGCCGGCCGACAAGCTCGAAGAAATGCGGAAGGAAGCGCAGGCCAACAAACAGCCCTTTCTCTTCCGCGAGGAAATGGGAACGCCCGAGCCGCCAAGCGAAGATGCGCCCTTCGTCATTCGTTTCCGCTTTCCCTCCGAGGGAAAAGTCGGCTTCGACGATGCGGTCACCGGCCCGGTGGAGGCGCCCGCGCAGCAGTTCGACGATCTCATCCTCGTTCGCTCCGACGGCAACCCGGTCTTTCATCTCTGCAACGTGCTCGACGACATCCACCAGGGCGTCACCCATGTCATTCGCGGCAACGATCACCAGACCAACACCTTCAAGCACGTCGCGCTCTACGACGCACTCGGCGCGCCGCGCCCGGTCTTCGCGCACATCCCGCTGATCGCGGGGCCCGACGGCAAGAAGCTCTCCAAGCGCGACGCCGCGCGCAGCACCCTCGAATACAAGGAGCAGGGCTACCTGCCCGAAGCGCTCGTGAACTTCCTGGCGCGCATCGGCTGGGGCTACGGCGATGAAGAGGTCTTCTCCATGGAAGACCTGCTCAACAAGTTTGGACTCGAAGGCGTGGGAAAAAGCATGGGCGCCTTTAATCCCGAAAAGCTCGACTGGCTCAACCAGCACTGGATGGCCAAAGCCGACGACGCGCGGCTGGCAGCGCTCATGTCCGAGCACCTGCGCCATGAGCCGGGGCTTTCCATCCCGCCCGACGATCATCTGGCGCGCATCGTCGCCGCGCAGAAAGAGCGCAACAAGACCGTGCGCGAAATGGCCGAAGCATCGTGGTATTTCTTCAAGCGTCCCAAGGAATACGACGCAAAGGCGCGCCAGAAGTTCCTGGGCGCCGAGAGCCTGGAACTGCTCGCCGAGTATGCAAAGCTCCTCGAAGCGCTCGCAAGCTTCGACGCGCAGGTGCTCGAAGACCTGACCAATGACTTTCTTGAGAAGAAAGAGCTCAAGCTCGGCAAGATCGCCCAGCCCCTTCGCGTGGCGCTCACCGGCGGTCCGGTGAGCCCCGGCATCTACGACGTCATGGAACTGCTGGGCAAGGACGAGGTCCTCGCCCGGCTCCAGCAGGCCCAGGACCTGGGCAGCGCGGCCTGAGAGATACCCTCATTGCGCGCTCCCCCGTGGCGGGGGAGCTGTCCGGCAACGCCGGACTGAGGGGGTGTCGGGCGCGGTGCAAAATCCCACGGCAATTCAGGCATGGGTTTGGCAAGCCAAACCCCTACCCGATCACCGGCAGGGGCATGGTTTGCCATGCCCATTCACCGAACGGCGAGGGTTCTCCCTTCCCGCGAGCTGCCTGCTAGACTCCCCGGCATGCAGTATCTCAGCAAAGCCATTCTCTATCTCGTCAGCCTGATCCGCGCCGGTATTCGCAAGCTCTTTCTCGCGGTGCGCGGCTACAACGTGCTGCGCCTGCACCTGCACGGCCCCCTACCCGATCGCACCCGCGCGCCGGGGCTGATGGCCGCGTTCTCGGGAAGGCGCTTCGGTCCCGCGCTCCTCGACGTGCTCATTGCGCTGGACCGCGCGCGCCGCGACGAGCGCATCGAAGTCGTCACTGTCGAGATCGAGTCGCTGGCCTGCGGCATGTCACGCGCCGAGGAGATCCGCCGCGCGCTTGCGCGCGTTCGCGAGGCCGGAAAGCGCGTGATCGCCGTGCTCGAAGAGCCCGGCATGGGCGAATACCTGGCGGCGCTCGGCGCCAGCGAGATCGTGCTCGCACCCGCGGGCTCACTCAACGTGAGCGGGCTTGCCTCCGAAGTAATGTTCCTCAAGGGCCTTCTGGACAAGGCCGGCGTGGAAGCGCAGCTCGCCGCGCGCGGCAAGTACAAGAGCGCGCGCGAGATGTTTACTGAAGATGAGATGAGCGCGGCCAACCGGGAGATGACCGAAGCCCTGGTCGGCGATCTCTACGAGCAGCTCATCGCGGAAATCGCACGCCACCGCAAGATGGAGCCCGAGGCGGCCCGCGCCGCGCTCGATCGCGGGCCTTTTCTTGCCAGCGAGGCAGTCGAGCTGAGCCTCGTCGATCGCACCGGTTACCTGGATGACATCGACGAAGCGCTGGAGAAGGAACTTCCGAAGGTCCTGCCGCTCAAGCTACAGCCCTACCTGCGCGTGAGCGTCCCCGACGAGCGCGCGGCGACGGCGCGACCCACCCCCATCGCCATCGTGGAGGTGAGCGGTCACATCAAGAGCGGGCGCAGCACCCCCGGCTCCGACGGCACCATGCGCGCGACCGGCTCGCGCAGTTTCATTCACGAGCTCGAAAAGGCCGCCGCGCACCCGAGCGTCGAAGCGGTATTGCTGCGCATTGATTCCCCCGGCGGCAGCGGACTGGCCAGCGATCTCATGTGGCATGCCCTGGGCAAGGTGGCCAAGGACAAACCCGTCGTCATTTCCATGAGCAATGTCGCCGCCTCAGGCGGCTACTACGTGGCAGCGATTGCGCCGGGCTGCCCGATCCTTGCCACCGCCAGCACGATCACCGGCAGCATCGGCGTGCTCGGCGGCAAGTTCGCGCTGGGTGAGCTCTACGAGAAACTCGGCATCAAGAAGGAAATCATCTCCCGCGGCGCGCGGGCGACCTATCACAGCGACTACCGACTCTACAGTGACGATGAGTTGCAAAAGCTGCGCGGCGACATCGATGCCTTCTACGTGGACTTCGTCTCGAAGATGGCGCAGGCCCGCGCCCGCAGCTTCGACGATATCGACGCCGTGGCGCAGGGTCGCGTGTGGACCGGCAAGCAGGCGCTGGAGATCGGGCTGGTTGACGAACTGGGCGGGATGATCGATGCCTTCGACCTGCTGCGAAAGAAACTGCAGCTTCCCGAGTGGGCGCCGCTGGCGCTCATTGAAGCGCCCGGGCGCAAGCGGCGCTGGCCCCTTCGGCTGGAATGGAATTTCGAGGAGAGTCCGCTCTCAAAAAGTAAATATGGCGCCATTGGCGGTGCACTCGAAAGCGCGCTCTTTCGTCCCGCGCAGCTCGCCGCGCTCTTTGCGCGCGACCGCGTGCTGGCCCTGCTGCCCTTCGAGATCAACTTCCGCTAGCGGGCATGGCAATATCGCGGGCTTCAATGACTGCGTGGGTCCACTTGATGCCCTCGGCACTTCCGAAGACGACGATCACCGACGCCAGCACGACCAGCGCCGGGAGCAGCCACCTGAGGTATTCGCGATCATCCTCTCCCACCTTGAAGGGCGGATAAGCGAGCATCGGCAGCACGTAGAGCTGCCCCAGCACGCACCAGAGAAGTGGGGAAGCAAAGAGCGCGTCGAGGCTGGAGGGCTTGATCAGGATCGTCGCCCCCACCCAGACAATACTGCCCACCACCCAGAGCCAGTTGTTGTTGATCAGTGCATGGATGGTCAGACCGACCCCCATGCCAACGATCAGCAGAAGGCCCAGTGCCAGAGGCACAAACCAGACCCGCACGAGCTTGATGAAACCGGCTGCTTCTTCTTCGGTCGGAAGCGGCTGCCCACGTTCCTTGAACATGCGCACCAGTGTTTCCTGGATCGCCGCGTCGGTGGGGTCCTCGGGCGCGGGCGGCTCGATCTCTTTTTGTTTTTCGAGCTGCGCGCCGCGCTCGGCCGCCAGCAGCTCGCGGTCGCGCTCGCGCATCTCGTCTTCCACGTCGAGCACCTGGTTGCGGTATTCAGCCGGCACCTTGTTGATGTCGTCGGTGAAGTGGTTCGCCCCGCTCGAATCGGTCCACTTGTAGATCTCGGCAAAGGCCGCGGGCGCATGCGCCAGCAGGAATGCGCCCAGCAACGCGATCAGCAGTTTGTTTTTCACTTGTCCTGCTCTTTCGCCACGTCGATGATTCCCTCGACAGTGGCTTCTTCCTTGGCGCAGATGCCGCCGGCTTCGTAGCAATAGAAGTAGTGAACGCTGGCGCGGTAGGGATAGCTTCCCGGTTCAATGCCGGCGGGCACTTCCACGTCGATCTTCACTGCGGGCGGCGCGGCCTCATAGTAGGCAAGCCGCCCCTTCTCCTGCTCTTCGGGCGTAAGGTCGCGGGCGTAGACCTTTCCCTCTGGGCCTTTGAGGTCGCCGTAGGCGGAAAAATCCTTGAGGTAGGCCGGCGGGTAGATGGGCACCTTCACCTTCGCCCTGGGAACGAACTCGAACGCGAGCGAGATGTGCTCTCCCGCACGCGCCGAGAGCGGCGGCGGCGCCATCACCTCGATGGGCGCTTCCTCAAAGAGCTCGTTGTGGGGCTTCTTTCCGCTATCCAGCAGCGAGCCACGCTGGGCCAGTTGCAGCGGCGCCTGGGCCGGCGCTGCCGCCGTGGCGGCATGCGCGGGGGCCTGATTGCCGGGTGCGGCATCGGTCGGTCCGCTCGTGCAGGCCCAGATTCCCAGCGCCAGGGCGCTCATGATGGCTTTCTTTCGCATCCTCACTGCGCGCTTCCTTCTTCGGCATTCTCGGCCTGAACAGGTTCCGGCGTCTGTGACATGGACTCCACCGGCGTGTCCGCTGCTTCCTCAGATGCGCGGGCGGGCATCTCGGCTTCCATTGCTGCCCGCTCCTGCGCTTCAAGCTCCTGCGGCGTGGGCTCGCCCGGCATCGCCGCCGCCTCCGGCTCGTCCGTCGAATCGGGGGCGCTCCTGGGATCGGCAGCACTCTCCCCGGCGCTTCCGGCTTCAGGCGCCGCGGCATTTGCCGCGTCCGCCGGTGCCTCGCCCGCGGCCTCATCCGGCGGCATGCCGGCAGCCGGCTCGGGCTGCTCCGGACGCGGGTAGAGCGAGGCGTAATTGAGCGTCGGATCAGAAGCCAGGTAGGGGAAGTTCCCGCGCAGGATCTGTTGCTCGTAGATGCGCCCGTCCATCGGGGTGAAGCTTGAAAGGGTTACCCCCGGCGGCGTTCCATAGGGCGCGATGAGCTTGCCCGACCCGTTGCGCAGCGAGGCCGTCCAGCTCGGCGGCACTTCCTGCACGGTGCCGGTGAC
>JAGRBM010000540.1 GCA_020434085.1 Chrysiogenia bacterium
CGACGCTGCCGCCCATCGGGCCGTCGTAGCTGGGGGCGTCGTCCTGACGCGGAGCGCCGCCTCCGCCGCCACCACCGCCACGCGGGGCACCACCGCCGCCGCCGCCGCCGGGACCGCCGAGCATGGTCATCTCGTTGGCGATGATCTCGGTGCGGTAACGCTTCTGGCCTTCCTTGTCGGTCCAGTTGCGCGTCTGCAGGCGTCCCTCGATGTAGACCTGACGGCCCTTCGAGAGGTACTGGCCGCAGATGTCGGCGAGTTTGCCGAACACGACGATGTCGTGCCACTCGGTGCGGTCTTCCCAGTTGCCGTCCTGGGCCTTGCGGCGCTCATTGGTGGCAATGGAGAAGTTGGCCACGGGCATGCCCGAGCCGGTGTAGCGGACCTCCGGGTCTTTGCCCAAGTGTCCGATCAGCATGACTTTGTTGAGTGATCCTGCCATGGAAAAAATCGGCCCCACCCTTTCGGGCAGGGCCGTCCTTCTTGCTAAGGGTTAACGACGCACGGGACGCTTGCTCGCGCTGCGGCGAAGCTTGCGCAGCCGACGACGCTCGGCCTTCTGCTCTTTCATTCGCTTGAGCTCGGAAGGCTTCATGTAGTACTCGCGGCGACGCACTTCCTGCTTGATGCCGCTGCGGTCAACAAGCTTGCGAAAGCGACGGAGCGCTTTGTCGAACGGTTCGTTCTGGTCAACAACGATCTGTGCCATGAACTGAAAATTCACCTGCCTTCCCGGTCTTTGAGTTGCCCGGCTCTGCCCTTGGGGCGGCCGTGGCGCGACGCTGGGAGCCCTTCCCCGTGGGAGGGCCGCAGCAAGATAGACCATTCTGAGCGAAAGCCAAGGGGGGCCCGGCGCCCTGCCCCATCGCG
This sequence comes from Chrysiogenia bacterium, assembly GCA_020434085.1. NCBI lineage: Bacteria > Pseudomonadati > Chrysiogenota > Chrysiogenia > Chrysiogenia bacterium. The sequence goes on from JAGRBM010000540.1 coordinate 871, forward strand.
GCCCAAACCGCCGGGAAAGCCGGAATTTCCGCCACAGAGGGGGCTGAAACGTGGACGTGGACGTGGACGTGGACGTGGACGTGGACGTGGAAAGCTGCCCGCTGATCATTTCACAAGGCAAGCCCGGAATCGTCCACGTCCACGACAAACGTCCACGAAAACGATAGACTCAAGCCCCAGTGGCAGCAGCGAATCCCTCCGCGGCAAAACGGCATCCAAGCTGGCGTTCAGCAGGCCAGCCAGAGGAGATCCCCCATGAGTCTCAGCACCGGCATCCAGGCCCCCGAATTCGAGGCCGATATCTGGAACGGCGAGAAGTTCCGTCTTTCCGAGCAGCGTGGCAGCAAGCTGTGGCTGGCGTTTTTCCGCTACGCCGCCTGCCCGCTGTGCAACCTGCGCGTCCACGACATCATCACCCGCTACGACGATCTCACCGCAAAGGGGATCAAGGTCGCGGCGGTCTTCCAGAGCCCCATGGATTCCATCGCCAAATACGTGGGCCAGCAGCAGCCGCCCTTCCCGCTGCTCTCCGACCCGGACGAAAAGCTCTACGGCCTCTATGAGCTGGAGACGAGCCTCGCCGGCTTCATGAGCCTCAAGAACGTGGGGCGCCTCAAAGAGGCGATGGCCCAGGGTTTCAAACCCGGCAAGCCCGAGGGGGCCAAAACGCGCGTGCCCGGTGATTTTCTGATCGATGAGAAAGGCATCATCCAGGATGCCTACTACGGCGAGGTCATCGCCGACCACATCCCCTTCGAGCGGGTCGATGCGTTTCTGAAATAGGGTCTCTTGTCATTCAATGTAGGGGCGGGGTTTACCGGCCCCTATTTTTTTCGTATGCAACAAAAAAAGGGGCGGGTAGACCCCGCCCCTACAGGATCGAACTGATCTGGTCTACTCGCCAGCGCCTTCGCTGATGGGGCTTGCGCCGTCGATCTGGCCGCGCAGCTCTCCGGCCGGGGAGATCTCGCAGACGAAGTGGTCGTTGCAGAGCCCCTTCTCCACGATGCGGCGGCCGGTATTGAAAGCCGTGGTGATCGAGCCCTTTCCTTCGAGCGCCAGGTCGCCGGCCAGGTAGAGGCCCGGGATGCTGGTCTCGTGGGTATCGGGGTCGACCTCGGGATAGCGCGAGTCGAACTGCAGGCCGATGGCCTTGAGAAAGTCCACCGGGGAACTGCCGCCCAGGCAGTAGACCACATGGTCGAAGACTTCTTCCTTGGGTTCCTTGTCGGCGAAGATCACCTTGACCTTGCCGTCCTCGGCTTCTTCGAGGGCCTCGATGTTGGTGGGATTCCACAGGGTGGCCTCGCCCTTCTGGCCGATCTCGGTGAGGATCTTTTCGTTGATCTCGTTCATGCGGCCGAAGTTGTCGCGCCGGTACGAGAGATAGACCTCGTTGCCGGGGTAGAGATACTGCACGGCCTCGGACGCGGTGTCGCCGCCGCCCACCACCAGGATGCGCTGGTCCTTCACTTCGCCTTCGGTAACGGAGAAGTGCACGCGGTCCTTGACCGCAGAGGGAATTTTGTACTCGGGCTTGTTGGGACGGCCCATCACGCCGATGGCGATGACCACGGTCTTGGTGCGGATGCGGTCCTCGGTTCCCACTGAAACGGTGAACCAGCCGTCCTCTTCGCGCTCGATGTGCCAGACTTCCTGCTTGTACCGGATGTCGATGTTGTACTTGGAGATGTATTGCTCCATCGTCTCCAGGTAGGTCTCGCGGTTGCCGGGGGTGATGTAGAGCACGCCTTCGGCGGGAACGTCGATTCCCTTCCACACGGTATCGACACGCTTTCCGGCGGTGTAGAGCTTGCTGATCATGTAGTTGTGGGTCTCGCCCTTTTCGAGGACGACCACCTTGTCGATGCCCGCCAGTTGGGCCTCCACGGCAACGGAGACCCCGGCCGGACCGCCGCCGACGACGACGACGTTCACTTCTTCGGTATGCTCGCTCATGAATCTGTGCTCCTGACTCTGCTGTGTGCGCCGCCCGCGAAAATTCCGCGGTGAGCGGCGCTCCCTTGCGTGAGGGAGTTTGCGCAATCGGCGCGCGCCCCGCAAGGGGGCTGACGCTTCTTTGCCTGAGCGCCGTTCAGCTAAGCGGCTGAAAATATTGACGAAAGTGTCAGTCTTTGGCGCCGCCCGCTCTGCTTAGTGATGCGGCGGGGGCGGAAATGGATGCAAGGCTATTCCAGCCAGAACTGCACCATCATCTGGGCCTCGATGACCTTGGGATCGCTGCCCTCCTGGGCGAAGTGGCGGAAGCGACCCTCGAATCCCAGCCCCACGTCGCGCGAGAGCGGCACTTCGAGTCCGCCGCCCAGCGAGTAGGTAAAGGCCGCGGGCACGGCAAGCGGCTTCATCGCGCCACCTGCAAAGCCGTGGTAGAGCTGCGCCGAGACAAGGGCGTAGGGCGTGATCTTTCCGGGAAAGGCCACCGCGCGCAGATAGGGCCCCCACACGATGGTGGTGAAGTGCTCCTCGTTGGCGGCCTCGCCGATGACCGCCACCTGGGCGCCCGCTTCGAAGCCCGCACGGAAATGGTCGCTCAGCGTGTACTCGGCGTAGCCCATGATGTCGGGCCCCTCGAAGAGCATCTCGAGATCCGGCGTCGGCAGCGAGGCTTTGAGCTGGTAGTAGTTGTCGCCCACGCGGCCCACGTGAAACTCCGCGCCGGCGCGAAAGCCCACCAGCCACTTGCCGCCCGCGCCTTCGGGGATCTCGTCGGAGAAATCATCGGCGCGGCCGAGCTGCGGGGTGAGCGCCAGTGCCAGCGCCAGCATCGTGATGAAGATGTGCCTCATGGTTTTTGCCTTCGGGGGCATCGAGTGCGATGCGCGGGCTCTCTTTACCGCTCCGCGCCCTCCCCGGTCAACCGCAGGGCGTGCGCGCGAAGCATGGCGATGCTCCGGCGGGCCGCCTCGGGCAGGCTGCGCCCGGCGGCCTTGAGACGCGCGTCGAGGGCCTCTTCGAGCCCTGGCATCTGCGCGGCGATTTTCGAGAGATCGGCGCGCTCCTCGACCGGCTCGAAGCGAAGCGGCCCCTCACCGCTCAGAATGAACACGCCCACGGGCGCGGCGCTGGCCATGGCGCCGGCGCCCCCGGCGCCGCCGTCTCTTGTACCGGCCATGGAATGAAACTCGGTACGCCGCGTGAGCGCGACGGCCACGTCGGCGCCCAGCTCCCGCGCATCGCCCAGTTCAAACGCGCGCACAAATCCCCCGCCGGTGTGCTCGCGCGTCCACTCCCGCGCGGCGCTCCCGATCTTCTGCGCGGTTTCCTCAACGATCTCACGCACGGGCGGCCTCCGCCCTGGTTGCGCCCACTTCGCGCCGGTCGGGCCTTGCGCGCGCGAAGGCGAAGAGCATCACGTCGATGGCCAGCAGCGCCGGGTAGAGGCGCAGCGCAACGCGCGCCGCGCCCGCCAGCACCGGCCTTCCCGACCAGTCGGGTTCGTGGTGGATGTTGAATGCCGGGCCCAGCATCCCGCGCAGCGCCCACAGATAGCCCGAGAGTTCGCCGGTTTTTTCAAAATCCTCGAAGCCGTAGCGCACCCGCCCGGCCAGCTCGTCGATCACGACGCGGCGGCGCTCGCGCACGAAGAAACGCAGGGTTTCGCCAACGCCCACGCGCTCGTCATAGCCGCGGTATCCCTCGAGCATCGACTCCATGGCGTCGGTAGCCGAAAAATCCTTGCCGCGCGCTCGCGCGCGCTCTCCCACACTCGACTCGCGCGAGTAGACGCGGCGGCCAAACAAATAGAGACTGTAGCGCGCGCGATCGAGCCTGCCCGGCACGCTGGCGACGCCGAAGCCGAGCGGCCCCCATGCAAGCTGCGCGCTGCCGGTGAGCGCAACGCCGCGCCCGGCCTCAAAGCTCGCGCGAAAACGCGCCGGCGCCAGCACCGCCAGCCACAGAGCTGCCAGCGCCAGGCCCAGCGCGCATCCAAGCAGGATTTCCCAGAGACTCATCGCGGTTCTTCTCTACGAGCGAAAATAACCGGTGTCATTCTGAGCGCAGCGAAGAATCGCGTGGAGCCGACCGGGACGCGATTCTTCGGGGCGCGCTGCGCCCCTCAGAATGACACGGGTCTGGTTACGAAGGTTTCTTGGGAGTCTTCTTCTCTGCCGAAGTGCCTACCGGGCGCTGTCCCTCGCCGGGACCCTCGCCCAGGAACTTGTCGACCACTTCGGGAACGAGGTCGAGCGCGCGGCCGATCATGCTTTCCTTGGTCCCCTTGAGCGAGAGGAGCTGCGCGTGGCCCGCCTTGTCCACGACAAGAAAGGCGAGCGGTTCGACGCCGATACCGCCGCCGGCGCCGCCGCCCTCGAAGTTGCCCTCAGAGCGCGAACCCCGGGCCCCGCCCTCGGTGGCGCCCGTGCCGAAGCCGATGCCGATCTTGCACACCGGCACGATGGTCGCGTCGCCCACGCTGATGGGCTTGCCCACCACGTTCTCCGAGCCGCTCATCGAGCGCATTTCCTTGAGAAGTCCCTGAATGATTTCGTTGAGATTCATCTAACCCTCCCACGCGCCCACAGGGCGCTGGTGCCTGTCTGATTCGTGCGCTCATTAGACCCCGGGAAGGGGGTGGGGTCAATCGGGGGCGATTTCCCTAAACCGACAAAAACCCGATCCCCGCACCAACCAGGCCCAGCGCAAACCACTGCCTGCGGCTGAGGTGTTCCTTGAGTACGACGAAGGCGAGGATGAGGGTGATCGCGGGCGCGATGGAGGTGAGGCTCGAGACCATCACCGAGCTTCCAAGGCCGTAGCCCAGCAGGACGCAGACGTGGCCGCCGGCGTCGAGGAGACCCACGGCGGCGACCTTGCCCCAGGCGTGGCGCGGCGGGAGGATGTTTCGCCAGCCGAGCTGCCAGACGGCGACGGGGATGAGCAGCAGGCTCGCCCCCAGGCGCAGCCCGAAGAGTCCCATGCCGTAGCCGCCATGGTGCACGACGGGCTGGGTAAACGCCATGGCCGCGCCGTAGCCGGCCGCGCCCATGAGCGCGCTGCCCACGCCGGGCTGGAGAAAATGAGTCCCGTCGCGGGCGGCCTCTTCCTTGTTTTCGTAGCCGATCATCACCGCGCCGCTCACGCAGAAGAGCGCGCCCAGGGCCATGAGCACGCCGGGCACGTCCCCCAGAAAGAGGATCGCCAGGATGGCGGCGAACATTCCCTTGGTGTTGACGATGGGGCTGGCCACCGAGAGCGGCGCGCGCGAGAAGGAACGGAAGGCGAACATCACGCCCGAGATGGCGGAGACGCCCACCAGCATGCTCATCAGCCACCAGTAGCCGAAGGGCTCGCCCGCGGGCTGCATCCAGAACTCGAGCGCGCCGGGCGCGACGAGCCAGACAATGAGGCCGATGAGCCCCAGGAAGACCGCGCCCACGAGCTGCATCCCCACCGTCACGGCGAGCGGGTCGACGTCCTCGACGCTGCGTTTTGCGGTGAAGTCGGTCAGCCCCCAGAACAGGGCGGTCAGCAGACCGAAACCGAAGCCGGTGAACTCGGGCATGGGTGACTCTCTACCCCGGCGCAAAAGGCCGGTGGTGGGGAGGGGTCATAGCGCGGGAAAATGTCACGGGGAAATGGGGCGGCCACATCAATCCCGTGGACGTGGACGTCCACGACAAACGTCCACGTAAACGATCTCCCCCCCCTATCCCAGAAACTTCGCCGGGTCCTGCATGATGTCTTTAAAGGTCTTGCCCAGCCGGCCGCCCTGGAATCCGTCGATCACGCGGTGATCGAATGTCGCGGCGATGCGCATGGTGGGGACGATGACAACTTCCTTGCCGCGCACCCCGGGCTTGTCCTCGACCGCGCCGACGGCCAGAAGCGCCGGCACGCGGGTAAACGTGAGCAGCGGCGGGAAGGCCTCGGTAATGCCCAGCGATCCGACGCTGGTCACAATGGCGCTGCCGAAGGGATCGTTGGGAATGCCGAGCGCCGAGAGATCGAGGTTGAAGTCGTATTGCAGCCGCGCCACGCCGCGCAGCAGCGGACCCAGCACAAAGGGCGGGAGGTTCTCGAAGAGCTGCTTGGTGCGCTCAAGGAGCGGGTCCTCGTGCTTTCGCACCTTGCGCGCGCCCTCGCGGGTTTCTCTGGCGATATCGACCATCGATTTCTTATCGGCGTTGCGAATGAGCGCCTCGGAAAGATCGGCTTCCTGATCGTGGCCGTCGTGCTCGGGCGCGACTGCCACCAGCACGGAGATGTCGACGGCGTCGCGCTGAAAAACGCGGCCGCGGCGGATGATGCAGTTGCACTCGGGGTGCCGGGCCAGGGTATCGGCGATGGCCTTGGTGACAAGGTGCGTGACCGTGAGGTGCTCGCCCGTGCGCTTGGACTCTTTGGCAAGGAACTTGAGCGCCTTGCTCATGTCCAGGTCGATGGTCCCGTAGATGGTCGGATCATCGGGCGGCGACCAGGCCACAGCCGCCATCCGCCGCCAGCTCGAAAGATTCTTTACAAACCTGCCGGAGATATTCTTTGCCATGGGAGCCCGCCTCACTTCCTTGGGTACCCCAAGCGTACCGCGCCGGGCCGGGCGGGCGCAACGAGCCCCTAAAACGCCGTTTGCCCGAACTTGACCCGGCGCGTCACCGGGTTAGGATGAATCACCCCAGGCTGCGTCTGCGGCCGACGGGGACTTGCCTCGCCCGGCGCGCGGCGGAGGAACACGGCCATTCTCACCGAAGAAACTGCACGAAAACTCGACCAGGAACTGCTGCGCCTCCAGCACATGGAGACGCACCTGATCCGTTCCATCTGTCACCACCCCCACGCGCTGCCGCCCAGGGCGGAGCACCAGCTTCGCTACGCGCTCAACTTCGCCCGGCTGACGAGCTTCGAGCCCGGCGCCGCCGAAAAGGGCGGACGCACCGGTCGCGGCGATGTCGAGGTGATCGAGGAACCGCTCCTTCATTTCCGCGGGCAGGTCATGCAGATGCTCGGCGAAACGCTGCGACCGGGACTTCTGCCGGAGCGCCGCGTGCGCGAGGCGGCCCGCGCGCTGCCGCGCCTGATGCCGCTTCTCAAGGAAGCGCGCGAGAGCGTGCTGCAGCATCACGCCAATGATTTTACCGAGCGCGAGCTCGATGCCGAGGTGGGCAAGAAGACGCTCGTGAGCGTGGCCGGTGGCGGCGGCGGCGCGGGCTATGTCTACATCGGCGCGTGGGAAGTGCTCGAGGCCGCGGGCTTTATCCCCGGCTACATCATCGGCGCTTCCATCGGCTCGGTGATCGGACTCTTTCGCGCCAGGAAGCGCATCGGCGACTACGAGGCCGACATCCGGCTGGCCAAGGGCATCCGCCCCGAGAACGTCTTCCGCGTGGTGAGCACGCGCACGCGCTACGGGCTCCCCGGGCTCATGCGCCTGTTCCTGCACGCGGCGATCGACGAGCGCTTCCGCCGCGAGGACGGCAGCCTGCTGCGCCTTCCCGACCTGGAGATCCCCTACGAAGCCGTGGTTGCCGGCGTGACCAAGGGCGCCATGCCCAACACGCCCGACGAATACGCGCGCGAGCATCACCTCATCCTCACGCGGCGCCCCGGTCGCCTGAAAATGACCCGCCTGATCGGCGAGCAGCTCGTGCGCATGGTGGCCTTCTTCAACCCCATGCTGGTCAAGGAAATCGTGGTGGGCGGCGACGAGATGACGAGCGCTTTCGACGCCGTCGATGCCGCCGGGTTCTCGGCCGCCATTCCGGGGATTCTCCACTACGACGTGGCCCGCAATGACCCGCACATGGAGGGCATCCTCGACGCGCTCTTTGCCCGCGAGGAGCTCGCCTGCCTCGTCGACGGCGGCGTGGCCAACAATGTGCCCGCACGCACCGCGTGGCGGCAGGTGCAGGCCGGCAAGATCGGCACGCGCAACGCCTACTATCTTGGATTCGATTGCTTCCACCCCCAGTGGAGCAGCGGCCATGTGTGGCTGCAGGGAATCACCCGCATCGTGCAGATGCAGGTGGCTCTGAACAGCCCCTACGCCCACCACATCGTAAAGTTCAACCCGACCCTCTCGCCGGTGAATCTCGTGCCGCCCCCCCGCAAGATGGACGCGGCCGTGAGCTGGGGCCGCGAGAAGATGAGCCACGGCATTCCGGCGATGAAGAAGTTTTTTGAACGGATTGAATGGGTGGAGTAGCGGGTTTTCAGAGTGACCACGGCGCTTGGCCGGCATTTACCAAAGCCCATGACCCGACAAATCCTGTTTTTCCTCAACGTGCACGTTGAGAAGTGTCGGTTTTCAGATGGATATCCAGACAAGTCCCCCGCTTGCTCCCGCCCCCCGCACCCGATAGACTTCTGTTCTCTGTCATGGTGTGGGCGCGCCGCTTCGATGGAGCCTCCGGGCGCGCGATGAAATTTTCCCTCAAGTTGTCGGCCTTGTGCGCAGCCCTGCTGCTGGCGCTGTTGTGCCTTCCCTCGGCCGCGCAGGCGCAGCTTCGCGGGCCGTCCTTCGATACCCAGTCGAGCGCCCGCGGCTCGGGACTGGCACGGGCGTTCTCGGCGCTGGCCGACGATCCCAGCGCCATCCGCGTCAATCCCGCGGGCATCGGACAGGTCCCCTACTACGGCGTCGACGTGCTCTACCAGAACAACGAAGACGCATCGAACCGCTACAACCAGTACACGGTGAGCTTCGTCGACTCGAAAACCTCCGAGATGGCGGCCGGCGTGAGCTACTCGGTAGTGAGCGACAACGCCTTCGGCTTTATCGGCAACAACTTCGACGAGCCCCCGGCCTTTTCCTACACCGTGCTCGCGCTGGCGGACACCAGCATCGAGGGTTTCGACTTCGGCATGTCCTTCCAGTGGCTGCGTACCGACAAACCGGTGACCACCGCCGCGCACCACGACTTCGAAATCACGGTGGGCGGCATCGTCCCCTTCGATGATCTGTGGGGCCTCCGCATCGGCGTGGTGGGCCGCAACCTCATCGGCTCGGACAGGGTGCTGCTGGCCGACGGCGTGAGCTACATCCGCCCGCTCCCGCGCGAGTTCGAGCTCTCGGGCGCGCTCGTCCCGCTCGACTTCCTGCGCTTCGCCGGCGCGTTCAAGTTCGACTACTCATCGAAGGACGACAAGTCCCTGGGATTCGGCATCGCCGGAGAGATCGAGCCCTACGACGAGCTGCGCATCCGCATGGGTTACCGCCGCGACGCCCCCACCGAGGACTACTACCTCACCGGCGGCGCGGGCTTTGAAGGAAAAGAAGGCGCGCTGATCTACGGCTACGAATACAACCTGAGCCTCAAGACCAGCCAGCACACCGTGCAATTGCTGATGCGGTGGTTCTGAGCGACCGCAGCCCGCAACCCTGAACGAACAGAAACGACGTAGGGGCGGGGTCTACCCGCCCTTTACTCCATACCGGTACATCCGATGGGGGCGAGTAGACCTCGCCCCTACATTAAGACAGGAGACCGAAGGTCTCACCCCATCCGGTCGGC
>JAGRBM010000541.1 GCA_020434085.1 Chrysiogenia bacterium
CAGCTCCCCACAGCCGCATGACCGGGCTGGGCTCCGCTGTGGCGGCCAGCGCACGCGCACGCTCGGCGACATGAGCCCACTCCGCGGGGATCCATGGAAGCAGCAGCTCTGCCTCATCGCAGAACGCTGCGGCCTCCAACTCCGCACCCACGGCGGACGCGACTGCTAGGAGTTCCTCGGCATCAGCAAGCACCGCTTCAAGGTCCTCTGGGCGTGAGTCCTTGAGGGCATCCGCCAGCCGCCCCTCCAGAAGCTCCCAGCCGAGAGCCGCTCGCAGCTCCTGGAGCACGGACACGGGCGTCGCCGAAAGGGCACTCTCCGCAGCGGGTAGTGCGTCGTGAACGTCGGGTACATGCCGCAGGAGCCGGCCGTGGCCCACTGCCGATGCCAACCACCACAGCTCCTTCGGCGTCGAGGACGGCCCCGACACGCGCCGCAGGTTCTCGGCAACGGCCAGTGCACGCTCTTCTACTTTCACGCCGGGCTCCTTCTGAAAGTACGAGACCGCATGCCGTCGCAGGTCAGCCTCGTCCCAGTTGACGCCCACCGTGGACGGATGCGGACGAAACGCCGTGACGACCCAACTTCGCGGCCGGTCGAGCTGGACGACGATGAAGACGGACCGCGGAGTCAGTGCTCGATGCCTGTGGCTGGAATCCATGGACGGCGTCCAGGCTGTGTCGGGCGACGACATCTCCGACGAGTAGGCCGGGGCGTACGTGGCGTCGTGGTGAGCCACCAACAGCTCCCTCGCTTGACGCTCTCCGGCCAAAGATGGGAGCTCGCACCGGCTGGCGCGCGCGACGCCCAAGATCTTCTCGGCATCGCGACGCATCGCTGCGATGTCGGCCTTGCACACCCGCTCCCAATGCTCGTGCCGGTCATACAGGTGCCGCCAGACCTTCTTCGGACAGAGGTTCGGTGGGATGAGGTCGATCGGTCCCAGCAGCGGATGCTTCCAGGCGCTCATGCCCCGTCCTCCTCAAGCTGTGCCCTGAGCTTCTCACGAGCCCTGGCTCGACGACGTCGGAAGCGCTCCATCCGCATCCTCCTGCTCTCGGGATCGTCCGGAACATCATCGCCGGGGTCGAATACGTGCGCGAGGGTATTACCCTGGGCATCGAGTTCGCCGGCGGCGCCGACATCCAGGTGCGTTTCGACGAGTCGACCGACACCGGCGCGGTGCGCGATGCACTCGGCGAAGGCGGAATCGAAGGCGCCTCGGTCCAGACGATCGAGGGCGCGGGCTCGCTCAATCTCGAAGAAGGCATGACCAGCGGCGAAGCCGCCGGTTCGAGCACCCAGGAGTTTCTCATCAAGGTGAAGGCCGATGAGGGCGAGGAAATCTCCGCCACCGTGCTGCGCGTGCGCGCTGCCCTGTCGGCCAAGTTCGGCGATCCGCGCACCAGCGACAATGCCACCGGCACCTGGGAAGTGCGCCGGCAGGAATCTGCCAGCCCCTCGGCCGTTGCCGAGCTCAGCCAGAAAGGCATCTGGGCCGTCGGCTATTCGGTCTTCTTCATCTTCATCTACATCGTCTTCCGCTTCAGCCAGGTCGACTACAAGACGGCCATTGGTTACGCGACCGGCGCCATTGTCGCGCTGATCCACGACGTGCTGATCATCTTCTCGGGTGTGGTGCTACTCCACAAGGAGATCACCCTGCCTGTCGTCGCCGCGATCCTCACGGTCATCGGTTACTCGATCAACGACACCATCGTGGTTTTCGACCGCATTCGTGAGAACCACGGCCGCTATCGCTCGCGCGATCTGTGGGAGACGGTCAACAAGAGCGTCAATGAATCGCTCTCGCGCACGATCATTACGAGCCTCACGACCGTCCTCGTGCTGGCTTGCCTGTTCGCCATGGGCGGCAGCGTGATTCACGACTTCGCCTTCGTGCTGCTCGTCGGCATCACCACCGGCACGTATTCGTCGATCTTCGTTGCCTCGCCCTTCTTCGTGTGGACCAGCAACACGCTTCGCAAGATGACCGCGCAGAAGGCCGGCGCCGCTGCCGCCAGCCGCACGCCGCGCGTCTAGCGCCGGCCGCGACGCAGGCAGGCCCATGACCCTTCCGGCCGCCGAGCGAAAATGGATGTTCCCCGAGCAGGCGCCCGAGAAATCGGTGCGCCTGCTTTGTTCTGAGCTCAAGTGCTCGCCGCTGCTGGGGCGCCTGCTCGTCCAGCGCGGCATCACTGATCCGGCCGCGGCGCAGCGTTTCCTGAATCCCTCTCTCAAAGATTTTGAGGACCCCACCAGCCTGAGCGGCCTGCCCAAAGCCGCCGAGCGACTGGCGCAGGCCGTGCACACGGGCGAGCCCATCACGGTCTTTGGCGATTACGATGTCGACGGGGTCTCCTCCACGGCGCTGCTCGTCAATTTCCTGCGCAGCGTCGAGGCGAAGGTCGATTTCTTCATCCCCCACCGCCTGAAGGACGGCTACGGCCTCTCGAAGGACGGCATCGAGCAGGCCGTTGCGCGCGGCACCAAAGTCATCGTCACCGTGGACAACGGCGTGGCCCACCCCGACGAGGTCGCCCATGCGCAGGCGGCGGGCGTGGATGTCATTGTCACCGACCACCACCAGGTTCCCGAGGGCGGCACGCCTGCCTTTGCCATGGTCAACCCCCACCAGGAGGGCTGCACCTACCCCTTCAAGCTGCTGGCCGGTGCGGGCATTGCGTTCAATCTGGCGGTGGGGCTCCGAAGCGTGCTCAGGGAGCGCGGGCACTTTGACAAACTCGCCGAGCCCACGCTCACCGACTTCATCGATCTGGCATCGCTTGGCACCGTGGCTGATGTGGTGCCGCTCCTGGAAACGAACCGGCTCATCACCCACTTCGGGCTTCAGCAGATCCGCAGGAGCCGCTGGCGGGGGCTGCGCGCGCTGCTCGACGTCGCGCTCGGTGACAAGCAGGGCGCGCTCGACGCCGGTGACATCGGCTTCCAGATCGCCCCGCGCATCAACGCCGGCGGACGGCTCTCGGACGCGACCGACGCCGTGGAACTGCTGACCACCGACGACGAGACGCGCGCCCGCGCCATCGCCGCCACGCTGGACGCCCACAACCGGGAGCGCCGCGAGATGGAGCGCGAGATGGTCGACGAAGCCGTCGCCCGCATCGAACGCGACAATCTGCTGAGTGACCGGCAGAGCCTCGTCCTCTGGAGTGAGGGCTGGCACCCGGGCGTCGTGGGCATCGTCGCCGCGCGGCTGGTCGATCGCTTCCATCGCCCGGCCATCGTCGCGGGAATCATCGACGGCCAGGCCAAGGCCAGTGCCCGCTCGATCAGCGGCTACAACGTCTACCACGGCATGAAGGAAGCCTCGGCGCACCTCGAACAGTTCGGCGGCCATGCGCTGGCCGCGGGATTTTCCGCCGACCCCGAAAAACTCGGCGCCTTCTATGACGCCTTCGACGCCAATGTGCGCGAATGGACCAATGAGGACATCCTCACTCCGAAGGTCCGCGTGGATTTGAGACTCGCCCCCGAGGAAGTGACCGAGCAGCTTGCCGAGGAGCTCTCCGCGCTCGAGCCCTTCGGCATGGGAAATCCCCGGCCGGTGCTGGGGCTCGAAGGCGTGCGCATCGCCGGGCCGCGCCTGCTCAAGGAGCGCCACCTCAAGGGCGCCCTGGTTACCGGCGGCCGCCCGGTCGACGTGATCGGGTTCGGCATGACCGACCGATACGCGCCCGAGCTGCTGGTTCCCGCGGGCGGTGCGCCGCTGGAAGTGGATCTGGCTGCCACGCTCGAATGGAACGAGTGGAACGGGCGCCGCAGCCTGCAGCTTCGCGTGCGGGACCTCAAACTGCGCGGCTAGCGCCGCTGCACTTCGGTGCCCGTGGCAGCTATAAGAACTTTCGGCCTAAACGGCCCCTTTTGAAGCAATGAGCGAGATCGTCTTTACCGTAAATTCCCTGGATGGCTGGCGCCTGAGCGTCGCCTACCACGCCCCCGCGCTGGGCATGCAGCCGCGCGGCGCCCTGTGGATGGGCCATGCCATGATGGCCAACCGCCGGAGCCTCGACCGGCCCGAGGGTGAGGGCCTCGCCAGCACGCTGGCGGCGGCCGGTTTTCATGTCTACAACGCCGACATCCGCGGTCACGGGGAGAGCGGTCCACTGGCATCGGAATCGGGG
>JAGRBM010000542.1 GCA_020434085.1 Chrysiogenia bacterium
AACGCCTGGCCAAGGCCCAGAGCGACTGCATGGCGCTCTCCATGAAGGGCCACAAGATGAAGCAGCGGGCGCTGGACTCGATGCGCTGACTCAGCCCGGCAGCCGCCGCCAGTCCGCGCGCACGAAGTCCCACTGCGGGGTCTCGATTTCTTCACGTCCATCTGCCTCGTACCAGGGCGAGAGATCGCCATCCTCCGGATTCTTCAGCACGTGAAATTCCTGCGCGGGCATGTAGCCCTGTCCCAGCAGGAAGACGCGCTGCTTGGTAACGGGATGCTCGGCCACGTCGAGCACGAGTACCGCGTGGCCGGGCGAGCCCGCCTGGATGAGCACGTCGCCGGCGCGAATGCGCGTGGGATCGGAAACGGCCGGGAGCTCCCTGCGCAGCGAGATCGTCCCCGCGTAGCCGAAGACCACGTCGAGGTAGCGCCGGAAGTTCTTGTAGGTGCGTGCGACGGGCCTCCCCTGCGGGAAAGACACCCGGTTGCCGCTGACCTGCGGGCGCCGCCCGGCGAGCCAGTCGCTCCAGCGCGCGCGGTCGCCGCTCGTAAAGTCGTAGGCGATGTCCGCGTCGCGCCCCCGGGAGAACAGATACTCGGCGTGCAGCCGGATCACGCTGTCGGCGCACTGCTGGAGATCGCGCTCCCCGACGTCCATGTCGGCGACCGCGTAGTGGGCAAACTGGTTGAACTTCCAGAGCCCGTTGTAGAGTTTCACAAAGGGCCGGCCGTCCCTGATCGGCAGCCCGCGCAGCCAGGCGGCAAAGGAATTCTCCGGAGCCGCCACGCGCACAAAGCCCTCCGGCGGCGCAACGCGCGCCTCCAGCCGCCGCGCCGGCTCCCCCGACTTCGGCCACGGGTAGGGCGAATCCGCAAAGACGCGCGCCGGCACAAACGCCAGCAGCGCTGCGCTGAGCAAGGCAAGCCACTTCATGGAGAGCAGGGTATCAAAGAGAGATTAAGGGGAGATGAAGCGGGGGTGGTCTCGCGGCTAATTGTTAGCCTCTTATCGCAGATCCGAGTCAACTCCCAAAATGGCTGAAAGATACTACGGTAGCCCCTCGACTCGATGCGCTAACTCAGTCCGGATCGACGCGGATGATCCAGAAATCGTCGCAGAGAAATACGGCATTTTTCCCTTTGGGTAATCCCAGTATTTCGCGTCCTCGCAGTCGAGCCATGATCATGTCTTTGGGCGCTGGCTGGGGTTCATCGGGAGCGATGAATGCCGTGTAGGATTCGAGCTTGTCGGTTACAATCGTGATTTGATCAAGGCGATTTCCAAGTTCATTCAAGAGGTATTGTTCGCCAATCGTTCCCACTCCACTGCGCCGTAATGTGTCGAGAAGCGAGGAGGCATGGCCCGGTAAGTAGTCTTGTACGCATCCCATAATCGCTATTTCGCCTGCTTGAAGATGGTCGGCTGCCATGATGCGTTTGATGGTTGGTGATTGTGGTAGCGGTGCTGAAGCCGCACGCGCGCGTTCTATCCTTTGAATCTGATCGCTAGTCGCACGTCTAACGCACACGAATCGAGAGCTCGATGATTGCGGCGTGGTGTTCGCCTGACGTTGGGCTTGGAGATAGCATCTGTGAATGGGCCATGGCGGTCCTATTGAATCGAACAGGACGAAGTCACCATTCCCATTCGTATGTGCCCAGACTGCGGCATTGCACGACGGGTTCAAAAAACACCTCGTTTCCCAAGTCGCTGGACGTCCTATGGGTTCCACTAAATTGCCCGCCTTTTACTTCGCGCGTTTGCTGCTTTGCGACAGCTTCATTATCCTCGGATTCGTCGTTCCGGCCAAATGCCGAGTTTCGCCCCGAATTGCCCCGATCGCCCGTATCCCGCTATCCTTGCCCCCATGGACCTGCCCATCGACATCGATCGCGCGGCGCTGGCCGCGCTCTGCGAGAAATACGGGATTGAGCAGCTCGAGCTGTTCGGCTCGGTCCTGCGCGAGGACTTCGGGCCCGATTCCGATGTGGACGTGCTGGTGCGGTTCCGGGAGGGGGAGTCGCCGGGCCTTGATGAGTATCTGGATATTCAGGAAGGTCTGGAAGCGCTGTTCGGCCGGGCGGTGGATGTTCTCAATCGCAGGGTGATCGAAGGATCGAAGAATCCCTATCGCAAGCGGAGCATCCTTGAAAGTGCGCGGGTGTTGTTCGCTGCCTGAGTCTCTTTATTGTAACGACAGCCGTTGAACCGTTCGTCCTGAGGAGCCGCGAAGCGGCGTCTCGAAGGATGAATCGACAGCCCGCGATGTGGGCGGCCCTTTTGCCCTTCGAGACGGACGCATGCGCGTCCTCCTCAGGACGAACGGGGTGTGGATGCGCTGCTGACACGGGACAGGGCGAGGCATGCCTCGCCCCTACACAATCCGTGTTCATCTGTGTGTATCTGTGGTTCCAAATTTCTGCCGGAAAGTAAAAGCGCCAATGGCGCTAACCCGCCTTCACCGTCTCGAAATTCCGAACCAGATAATCCGTCGCCGCGTCGGCGGGCAGGGGTTTGCTCCAGTGGTAGCCCTGGCCGATGTCGCAGTGGAGGGATTTGAGCAGGTTGGCCTGTTCGGGCTGTTCGATGCCTTCGGCGATGACGAGCATCTGGAGGCTGCGGGCGAGCTGGACGACGGCGCGGACGATTTCGAGGTTGTCGCGGCTTGTCGAGATGCCGTCGACGAAGCTCTTGTCGATCTTGAGCACGTCGATGGGGAATTGCTGGAGGTAGGAGAGCGAGCTGTAGCCGGTGCCGAAGTCGTCGATGCAGATGGTGGTATCGAGGCGCTTCAGGCGATCGAGGATCTCGCGGGTGCGGTTTGGGTCATCCAGGAAGAGGCTCTCGGTGATCTCGAGCTTGAGCATGTTGCCGGGCACGCCGCTCTCGCGAAGGACGCCGGCCACCTGCTCTGCCAGGTCGTGCTGGCGGAACTGCTTGCCCGAGAGGTTGACGCTCACCGAGAAGTCCGCGCCGCTGGGGATGTGCGGGCCCCAGGCGTTGACCTGCGCGCAGGCGGTGCGCAGCACCTCGAGCCCCAGGGGGAAGATGAGGTCGGTCTCTTCGGCCACGTCGATGAAGTGGCCGGGTCCGATGATCCCGTGCTCGGGATGGTTCCAGCGCACCAGGGCCTCGAACCCCATGAGCCGGGTGTCGCTCAGGCGCACGAGTGGCTGGTAGAAGACCAGGAACTCGCCGCGCTCGACGGCGTAGCGCAGCTCTTTTTCCAGCTCCACGCGGCGGCGCACCTCGGCCCGCAGGCGCTTGGAATAGTACTCGACCTGCCCGCCGCCGCCCTGCTTTGCGCGGTGCATGGCCGCGCGCGCGTCGCGCAGCACCTCGTCGGGCTGCTTGTGCTCGGCAGTGAGGATGGAGACACCGATGCTGGCGGTGATGAAGATCTCGTGATTCCCGACGGTAAAGCCCTGGGCCAGTGCCTCGCGCACGGTGATGATGAGGTTTTCGATGTCGTCCTCGCTGCCCATGCCCTCGGCCAGCACCAGGAACTCGTCCCCGGCCAGCCTGGCGAGCGTCCGACCGGCGCCCAGCGCATCGGAGAGCCGCGCCGCCACGGCAAAGAGCAGGCGGTCGGCCACGGACTGCCCGTAGGAATCGTTCATGCGCTTGAAATCGTCGAGGTCGATGAACAGCGCGGCGCACACGTCCTGATCGCCCATCTGCGCGCGGTGAAGGACGCGGCCCAGGCGCTCGGTAAAGAGCAGGAGGTTGGGCAGGCCGGTGAGCGGGTCGTAGGCGCTGCGCTCTGTGAGATCGGTCTGCGAGCCGGTCACGCGGAAGGCGCGGCCCTCGCCGTCGCGGGCGATGGCCCCGCGGCTCATCACCCAGCGGAAGCTGCCGTCCTTGTGGAGCATGCGGTACTCGACCTGCAGGTGTCCCTCGTCGCCCTGCACGGCGAACCAGATCTGGCTCTTGATGTCCTCGCGCTCTTCGGGGTGGATGCGCGAGAACCAGTCCTCGGGGGTGGCGCCGATCTCTCCGGGCTTGTAACCGAGCATCGCGAGCCAGCGCTCGGAGAAATAGATGCGGTCTTCCTCGAGGTCCCAGTCCCAGATGCCGTCGTTGGTGCCCTGCATGACGAGTTTGAGACGCGCCTCGCTCTGCTTGAGGCGCTCCTCCATGGCGCGGCGCTCGGCGATGTCCTCGCACACGGTGACGATGCCGACGGGCTCGCCGTTCTCGCCGGTGAGGATCTCGCTGGTGAGCTGCACGGGGAAGATGCTCCCGTCGCGGCGCACGTTGGTGGTCTCTCGCTTGAAACCCCGCAGGCTCTCCAGGCGCGAGGGATCGACGGGCCTGCCGGGTCCGCCGGTGGCCAGGATGCTCGCGTAGCGCCCGGGCAGCTCTTCCTGCTGGTAGCCGTGCATGGCCGCGTCGACCGGGTTGGAATAGATGATCTTGCCGTGCCGGTCGCTCACCGTGACTCCCAGCGGCAGGGTGTCGAGCGCCTTGACCAGCGATGCATACGAGAGGTTCTCCAGCCGCAGGGAGGTGTGTTCGCTCTGGAGCTGATCGAAGGCCTCGTAGAGCGCGCTCTCCCTCTCGCGCCGCTGGGAGAGCACGAGGTAGACCAGAATGAGCGAGAGGATCATGTAGACGACGGTGGTGCCGCCCACGTTGAGGCGCCACCACATGGAGAGCTCGCCACCCTCAAAAGGAGCGCTCTTCAAAAGCGGCGCGTAGGGAAGGATGCCCTGCACTTCGAGAATGCCGATGGTGATCGCAAGCACCGCGCTCGTTGCCAGCGCCGCCACGGCCGGCAGCCAGCCAAAGAGCAGCGCGCCTGCGAGCAGTCCCACCACGAGCGCCATGGGCCCGGGCGTGGTCCACATGCCGGCGAAGTAGACGATGATCGCGTTGCCGATGGCAAAGCACTGGAGGACGGTGTTGACCAGAATGCGCGAGGA
>JAGRBM010000543.1 GCA_020434085.1 Chrysiogenia bacterium
AAACTGGCGACGAAGACCAAGGGCGCGACCTTCACCAACCTGGGTCTCTACACCGCAACCGACTGGTCGAAGGCCTCGGCCGCGGCGCGCAAGAGTTTTTCGGAATCCGCCCGCGAGCTCGAAGCCGAGCACGAGGACGCGCTGCGCATCGTCCACGGCAAACAGGCCAGCGAGTACATGCCCAACACCGGCCACGACAAGGGCAGCGCCGCCGTGGCGATCATGCGGCGCGTGGGCTTCAACCTCAAGAGCGACCTGGCCATCTACATCGGCGACGATACCACCAACGAAGACGCCTTCGCCGCCGTCGCGGACCTGGGCGTCGGCCTTCGCGTGGGCCGTCCGGCACCGACTTCCAACGCGAGTTATTCGATCAAGAATATCGAGGAAGTCTGGAGCCTGCTCGAGCGCATCATCGAGGTGCGCAACGAGAAGCTCATCGAGGGCCTCGCCCCCTCGGCGCGAATGTTCTGAGTCGCAACTCGAATACCAACCCGTTGCATGGGCTTGGCTTGCCAAACCCATTTTGCAATAGCATGGGCCGAACATCCCACGCGATACGGATCACACCAATCCCTGTGGCGCTCTTGCCCCGCACCAAATAAAGTGAGTGCAGAGATTCACCGCTGGAGCACCATGGCCGACCGGGAAAAAATCCGCGCGGAATTGCATCGCCTGCTGGGCGAGTGGTTTGCTGGGGGCGTCACTGCCGAGGCGCCGGAAAATCGCTATCCGCTGGGCGTGCCCACTTATGGCGCGGAGGAAGTGACCGCCGCGCTCGATGTGCTGCTGAGCGACCGGCTCACCATGGGGCCAAAGGTCGAGGCCTTCGAGCGCGCCTTCGCCGCGCGCGTTGGCGCAAAACAAGCGGTGATGGTCAATTCGGGATCGTCGGCGAATCTGCTGGCCTTCTCGGTGCTCTCTTCTTCGCTGCTCGAACGCCCGCTCCAGCGCGGCGATGAAGTCATTGTCCCGGCGCTCACCTGGCCCACGACCATCTCACCGCTCACGCTGCTCGGGCTCGTCCCCGTCTTTGTCGACGTCGATCCGGTGACGCTGTGCCTCGATCCCGCGTGCGTGAAGGCCGCGATTACCGAAAAGACCCGCGCCATTTTGCCGATCCACGTGCTCGGCAATGCCGCGCGTGTGGACGCGCTGCAGGAAATTGCGAAAGCGCACGAGTTGCTGCTCATCGAGGATTGCTGCGAGGCCCTCGGGACGGAGCTCGGCGGCAAGGTCGCCGGCACCTTCGGCGATGTGGGCACCTACAGTTTCTTCTATTCCCACCACCTCAACACTATCGAGGGCGGAATGCTGGTGACCGGCTCCGACGAGATCGCCGACCTGGCGCGCGTGATGCGCACCTATGGATGGGCGCGGCCGTCGACTAGCTACGACGCACTGGCCGCGCGCAACCCGGAGATCGACGCGCGTTTTCTGTTCATGGCGGTGGGTTTCAATTTCCGCCCGACGGAAATCCAGGCGGCGTTTGGATTCGAACAGCTCGCCAAGCTCGACGCCTTCAACGATGCGCGTCGTCGCAACGCCACGCTCTGGAGCGAGCGGCTTGCGAAGTATCCCAAGCTCATCGAGCTTACCCGCCCGTCAGAGGGCTGCCTGCATACGTGGTTCTACTATCCGTTCCTCGTGGCCGAGGGCGCGCCCTTTACGCGCGAGCAGCTCTCGGAGCATCTGGAATCCAGAGGCATCGAAACGCGCACGATTCTCACCGGCAACTTCGTAAAACAACCGGCGGCCGAGCAGCTCCACTACCGCGTAGTCGGCGAGCTTCCCAATACCGAGTCGGTCATGCGCCGGGGCATCATGTTCGGCAACAGCGGCGGCCTGAGTGAGGAGCGCGCCGGCCAGATGGCCGACATCGTCTGCGAGTTCCTGGACCGGCAGGACTGAGCCGCCGCCATGAATCCAAAATTCGACAACTTCGTCGAGGCGGTGCTCAAGATCCTGCGCCGCGCGGGGCCCGAGTATCTGCGCCTTTCGCTGGCGGCGATTCTGGTGGGAGTCTCGCTCACCCTCTACATTTATCTGAGCGTCGTGCCCG
>JAGRBM010000544.1 GCA_020434085.1 Chrysiogenia bacterium
ATCGTTTCGCGCGGCGACAAGGTCCTCTGGAACGGCGAAAACATGGACCGCAAGGATCTGGTGCGCCTGGGGCGCCGCGCGGTGGAGAACCTGCCCGTCCACCTCATCCGGCAGATGCAGGAGTGGTACCTGACCAGCTCGTTCCGGTCCTACTACGGAAGCTGGAACTATGTGGAGCATCTAAAGCGCGTGAAGACGCCGCTGCACGTCATCAGCGGCGCTGCCGACGGGCTCTGCCCGCCGGCCGACTGCAAGGTGGCCTACGACATCATCGGCACCAAGGAAAAGCGCTTCAGCATCTTCGGCACCGAGCATGGACACAAGATCGACTACGGGCACATCGACCTGGTGTTGGGCATCCATGCCGCCCGCGAGGTCTATCCCGAGATTCTGGGCTGGATCGAGGAGTTTAACGGGGTCTGAGCGCTCTGTGCCCCGCTTGCCTCATCCATGACCGGACTTGACCCGTGACCGGACTACGGGAGAGAATTTACGGCTATTTGCAGCCATCAGGGAGCACTGCCAGCAGTGGAAGAAGAAGAGAAATCGAGTTTTCGCGTCAAGGACAGCCGCCGCTTCACACCCGAGGGAGAGCAGCGTGAAGGCGCCCCCGAGGACGCGGCCGAGCAGAGCAGCGAAAAGGAAGTGCGCGGCGAGGGTTTCGTCGCCCGCGATGGCGAGGATGAACACGGCCCGATTCCCGAGATGAATTTCTCCACCTTCGTGCTCAGCCTGCACGCTTCGGCCGCGATGCACATGGGCCTGGTTGCCGATCCCGAGACCGGCAAGCCGCTTCCGGTTCACCTGCCCATGGCGCAGCAGACCATCGATATCTTGTCTATGATGGAGCAGAAGACGAAGGGCAATCTCAGCCAGGAAGAAGAGCGCCTGCTCGGCGGCGTGCTCTATGAGCTGCGCATGCTCTTCATCGAGCAACGAAAGAAACACGGTTAGTCCCGGGCGGGACCGACCGGTAAGGATACGCGCGAGGCAATGGACACGGCATCGGCAACTTCACTGACGGCACCCGACCGCCGTCTGCAGCAGGCGCTTGAGACCCTGCTGGCCGAGATGCACAAGGCCATCCGCGCGGTCAGCTTCTATCCGCCCGGCCACCCCATTCTCAGCAAAATTCACGAGACCAGTTACGAATACATCGCCAAGGCCTCGAAGTATTTCGGCGAGCTCTCGCTGGAGATCGGCCGTAACCAGGTCACCTACAACGAGACCGTTCTCGGCACCAACAGCGACGTGGTGCGTTCGCTCTGTCAGCACCTCTATCGCCGCCGCACCAAGCGCCTGATTTTCCTGGCGGGCGTCACCTTCGACGAGTTCCAGACCTTCGCCGAAGCGGCAGCGCTGGACCCCGAGGAGCTCTACCTGCGCGGCGGCATGGAGAACCTGCTGGCCGAGCATGGCGTGCGCCACCTCTGGGCCAATCAGATGGACTTCGACCGACTGCGCCGAAAGGCCGAGCCGGCCGAGGGCGCCGAGGCCGGCGAGCCCGGAGAGGGCGGCGCGGGCGCGGAACCCCCGCCGCAGATTCCCGAGCTGCCCGAGAGCGTCGAGGACTCTTCGGACGTCTTTGCCGACTCTCACACGCTGGGCGAGCATCCCCCCGCAGCGGCAGCACCCGAGCAACAGAGCCCACAACACGACGCGCTTGAGCGCATCCTGCCGCTGCTCAACGAAACTACTGACACCGACCAATATTTCGAGGGCGTTCGGCTGGTCATTGAACTCGCGCAGTACTTCGTGCGCGAGCATGACTGGGAATATCTCGTCCGCATCGTCTCGAACCTGCAGGCCCATTCCTCCGACCCGGCGCGCGGCGTCGAGTTCAAGAAGTATTCCTACCGGGCGCTGCGCACCATCGGCACGCCCGAGGTAATCCGCGGCCTGCTCACCGAGCTGGTTACCGAGGGGCGCACCGACGACGAGATCGATTCGCTGCTGCGCATTCTCTCGATCCTCGGCCCCGCGGCGGTCGACGTGATCATCAAGCGCATCGGCTACTTTAAGACGCCCTACCAGCGTAACCTCATCGAGCAGGCGCTCTACCGCGCGGGCGGCGCCGAAAAGCTCATCCCCCTGCTCTCTTCGGATGACGAGGGGATTGTCGCACTGGTGCTGCGCGTGATGGGTCGCGCCAAGCCGCCACAATCGGTTGCGGGCGTGGCGGCGCTCACCCATAGCGGCAGCGAGATGATTCGCAGCGAGGCGGTGCGCGCCCTGCTCAAGATCCGAAATGCCGAGGCACTCAACGCCCTCTACGACCTGCTTCCCAGCAGCGACGATGCCACGCGCGGGCACGTCATTCGCGCCTTCGGGCTCTACCGTGAAGTGCGCGCCGTCCCCGTGCTGCTCAACATGCTGCGCCTGGAGCGCGACTTCAACGTGACGCCCGAACTGCGCACCGCCCTCTTTCGCACACTCGGCCGCATCGGCGGCGAGGAAGCCTGCGAGGGGTTGCTGGAGTTCGTGGGTGAGAAGCGATTGTGGCGTCACAAATACGATGAGGACTTCCTTGGCGCCGCCATCGCCGCGCTCGGCGAAGGCGCCGACAGTCAGGTGCTCAGCAGGCTCATCGATCTCAAGCTCAAGAGCGAGAAACTGCAGGCAGCACAGGTTGCGGCCGTGCGCCGCGCGCAGGCGCGTCTGCAACAGGCGGGGGCCCAATGAAACTCGAAGAAATGGTGCTCAGCCGCTTTGCCGGCGCGGCCAAGGCCCGCGAGCTCTATCCGGCGGGCCACCCCGGCCGCAAGCAATCGCTCGACCATCTAATCGCTGAAATTGCCCCGCTCCACGAGAAGTTCGCAGAGGTCATTGTCGGCGTCATCGACGACACCCTCGTGCTCAACGAGCACCCGCTCTACCAGCTCAGTGCCAGCCTGGAAGACCTGCTGCAACTGCTCACCACGCTCGAAGTAAAATCGATCCACCTGCGGCGTTCGGTGACGGCCGCCGATCTGGATTATCTGTTCGATCTTCTGCTCTCGAAACAGGCGCTCGAGGGCAAGGCCGTCTGGGTCGCCCGGCAGGTGGACGCCAAGCTCGATGGGCACGTGACCGTGCTTCCCGAAGTGCCCGACGCCCACCGGGTCTACAACGATGCCATCAGCTACATGGGCAGTCTGTTCGGTGAGATCCGCCTGGGACAGATTCCCCAGCCCCACGGCGCCTACAACATCGCGCGCGATGTCTCCGAGTGCATCCTGCGCAACGAGCAGGCCATCGTCGGGCTCACCATGATCAAGAGCTTTGACAACTACCTGTTCAATCACTCGGTCAATGTGTGCGTGCTCTCCATGGCGCTGGCCAAGGCCTGCGGCCTCACCGACCCGACGCTGACCGAAGTGGGCGTGGGCGGACTGCTTCACGACGTGGGCAAGACCCGCATCCCCAAGGAAGTGCTCAGCAAGCCCGGCAAGCTCACTGCCTCCGAGTGGGAGGTCATGAAAAGCCATTCGACCCACAGCTATGAGTTGATTCAGGAAATGGGCGTCACCGCCGACGTCACCGGTCGCGCGGCGCTCGAACACCACGTCCAGTACGACCACCAGGGTTATCCGAATCTGGGCCCCGGCAAGAGCGCCCACCCCATGTCGCACCTGGTGGCCATCGCCGACTGCTACGACGCCATCACAACGCTTCGCACGTACCAGAATGCAACCGCTCCGCTCGAGGCGCTCAAGATCATGGACCGACTCGCCGGAACAAAGCTCGACCCCGGATTTTTCGAGCGCTTCGTTGCCATGCTGGGGCTCTACCCGCCGGGCTCGGTGGTACGGCTCGACACCAACGAGGTGGCTGTGGTGATCGAGAACCGGCTCGACGCGCCAAGCGAGCCGCGCGTCAAGCTCATCTTCGACGCCAAGGGCCGCCGCCTGCCCACGCCGATCAACCTGGATCTGGCCAGCCAGGACGGCCCGCCGCGCGCGATCATCGCGACCATCGATCCCAGCCTGCGCAACATCGATGTGAGCCAGTATCTGGCGGCCGAAGGCGAGTCCTGAGCCGGCGCGACTTCAGTAGAAGTCATTCTTGACTGACGTTCTCCATCTGCTGTCATCCTGAGCGCAGCGAAGGATCGCGTAGAGGCGGCGTGGACGCAATTTTTCGGGATGCCCTGCATCCCTCAGAATGACAACTCCCCGAATGAACCAATCGTGGGCTGATTTCCAACGAGAAAGGGCGATCACATGATCGCCCTTCAGATTTCCAGATCTCCCAGCGCCGCGGCAGCAGAGCGGCGAAGGCGCGGCGGTCCTTTTTCCAGAATCATCAGTAGCTGGCCCTCGGAATCGCGGTCCCCCACCTTGCCGAGGGCCTGGATGGCGGCGTCCACCACGTCGATGTCCTTGCTGCGAAGGCCCGCGCGAATGGCTTCAATAATGTTGGGGTGGCGGAAGTTGGGAAGTACGGAGAGGATTTCCACCTTGGTCGTCGTATCGGCGCTCTGCAGAGCTTCGGTGAGCGGGCCCAGAGCGCGATCATCGTGCATCTCGCCAAGTGCGCGGGCCGCCGCCGTGCTGATTTCGGCGTCTTCGCTGCGCAGGGCGTAGACGAGCGCCTTCAGTGAGAGCTCGCTGCGAATGCGTCCGAAGGCATAGATCACGCGGATCTTCTCGACGTGGTTGCCATCGCGGAAGCGCTCGACGAGCGCATCGAGATCGGCATAGGCCTCGAGTTTTTCAAGCGCGCGCGAAGCAGCCTTGCGAACCGACTCGTCGGAGTCCTTGAGGGCAGCCCGCAAGGCGGCAAGGCGTTTTTCGAGATGATCGTTCTCCACGACTCCGCCTACAGTTCCTTGAGCGCTTTTTTCGCGACGTCATTCTTCTTGTCGATCCTCGTGACGTCCTTGTAGAGCTCCTTGGCCCGTTCGCTATCGCCCAGGGCGCGGTTAATCTGCGCGGCGAGCATCAGATACTCAACCTCTTCAGACTCCAGGATCGCCGCCGACTCGGCCATTTCCAGCGCCTCCTGCTGAATGGACTGGCCACCGCGCTTCATTTTGGGCATGAGCAGGCGCGCCAGCTCGTAGCGGGCAGCCGCATGGCTGCGATCGGCATCGACCACCTTGCGCAGCAGATCAATGGCATCGTCGGTCTCGTGCATGTCGATTTTGCGCAGTGCCTGCTTGAAGTCGTTGCCGGCGCGAATCTTCCCGACCTTGCCTTCGAGCATGGCCAGGTTGCGCTTGTATTCGTCGTTGTAGGGGTCGTAGGTCGAGGCGAGCTTGTAGGAGGAATAGGCCCCCATGAAATCGCCGTCGTGGAGCTGGCGCTCGGCCCCGTCGGCCAGTTCGCGCGCTTTCTGAATCTTTTCCTTCACCGCCTGGAAGATGGCGCTGTTCTGGCGCGTCACTTTGGGCTTGCTCGGCCCGCTCGACTTCGCCGCCGTCTTCGACTTGACTTTGTCGGGCCCCAGCAGCAGTTTCAGGCGGTTGTCGATCTTCGCGCGCGTATCTGGATCACTCAGGTCTTCGTAGGCCTTCGTCACCGCAGTGAAGGCCCGGTCGATCTTCTCTTCCCAGTCGCCCACTTCCTGTCCGTAAAAGTTGTCGGGATGAAGCAGCTCGGTCAGCCCGTAGTAGGCGAGCTTGATGTCCTTGAGCTTGGAATCGCGCGGAACGCCCAGGATCTCGTAGGGATTCTGCTGGTCCTCGGCACGGTGGATTGCCTGGATGCGGCGGCGGGTATCGGAGTCGATGCCGGAGGTATCGGGCGCGGTAACCATGAGCTGGGCGCCGGACTTGTCCTTGAACTGGACGACGCCGTCCTGGGCCAGGGAGGTCAGCAGTTCGAGCGTCTGCGCTTCGGGCAGGTTCGAGACCGCGCACACGCCCTTGACGTTCGTGATGCCATCGATGCGCGAGAGCAGAAAGCCCTCCTGCGCACCCAGTTTGAGCTTGCTGAAATCGGCGCCCGGCACCATGACGGGAATGGCATCAAGTGGAATCGTCTGTTCCATCGCCCCTGCGTGCAACTCCTTCACCAACCCGGACGGCCTGTGGTTCAAACCACCCGCCGCCGGTCGCCCCCAAGATTAGCGCAGCCAATCACTCAACAAAATCAGCCAAGTAGCTCTACCAATAGCGCTTTTTGCGCGTGGAGTCGATTTTCCGCCTCATCGAAGATGACCAGCCGCGGATCGCCCTCGAGCTCCGCTTCTATCTCTTCGCCCCAGTGCGCGGGCAGGCAGTGAAGAACTTTGGCCTCCGAATCAGCATGGGAGAGCAGCTCGCGCGTGATGGCGTAGCCCTTAAACGCCTTGCGCCTCCGCTCGGCTTCCTCTTCCTGCCCCATGCTGGTCCAGACGTCCGTATAGAGCACGTGGGCGCCGCTGGCGGCTTCCACCGGGTCGCGGACGACGTGCACCTTGCCGGGGCCGCCGATGCGCTCGGCCTCGTCGAGGGCGCGGCGGTCGGGCTCGAAACCCTCCGGGGTCGCGATCCACAGGTCGATGTCCAGTAGTGCTGTGGCCAGGATCCACGAGGTTGCGACGTTGTTGCCGTCGCCCACATAGGCCACGCGAAGCCCCTCGCAACGGCCAAAGGATTCCTGGATCGTGAGCAGGTCGGCGAGGATCTGGCAGGGATGATTGTAGTCGGAGAGCCCGTTGATGACCGGCACCCTGGACCAGCGCGCCAGTTCGATCACGCGCTCGTGCCCGCTGGTGCGCAGCACCAGTCCGTGGCAGTAGCGCGAGAGGACCTGCGCGGTATCGCGAATGGTCTCACCGCGACCGAGCTGGATGTCCCGGTGGGAGAGAAAGATCGCGCGGCCGCCCTGGTCGGTGATTGCCACTTCAAACGAGACGCGCGTTCGCGTCGAGCTCTTCTCGAAAATCATGCCGAGGGTCTTGCCCGAAAGGCGCGGTTTCTCGCGGCCAGCCGCCCGGTCGGCCTTGAGCTCGGCCGCCAGCGAGAGCAGGCGCAGCACTTCCTCGCGCGTGAGATCGGTCAGGGCAATGAGATCGCGCTTGGCCATCACGCACTCTCCGCCGTGGCGGCCAGCGCCTTGTCGAGCGCGGCGAGCGCCTGCTTTATCTCGCTCGTCTTGATCAGAAGCGAGGGGGCAAAGCGAATCACCTTGGGACCGGCTGTTCCGAGCAGCACTCCCTGCTCGCGCGCGGCCTGCAGCACCGGGGCCGCTTCGCCCGAGAGTTCGCAACCCACCAGCAAACCGGCGCCACGGATCTCGCGAATCCGGCCCTTGTACTTGCCGGCCAGTTCTTCGAGTCCGTTGCGCAGGATGGTCCCCTGCTTGTTGCAGTTGGCCAGCGTGCTCTTCTTCGAGAGCAGCCCGAACGCGGCGATCGCCGCCGTGGTCGCCAGGAAGTTGCCACCGAAAGTGGTGCCGTGGCTGCCCGGCGTCATCAGCTCGGCCAGCTCGCCGCGGCTGAGTACCGCGCCGATGGGGAAGCCGTTGCCCAGCGCCTTGGCCAGCGTGAGCACGTCGGGCTCGACGCCCACGTGCTGGTAACCAAAGAGCGTACCAAGCCGGCCCATGCCCACCTGCACTTCATCGAAGATCAGAAGCACGCGGTTATCGTCGCAGAGTCTTCGCAGTTCCTTGAAGAACTTCGCGCTCGCCACGTTGACGCCGCCCTCGCCCTGGATGGGCTCAATGAGAACGGCGCATGTTTTCTTGGTAATCGCCTTCTTGAAGGCCGCAATGTCCCCAAAGGGCGCGCGCTTGAAGCCCTCGACCAGCGGGCCAAAGCCCTCCTGGTATTTTTCTTTGGGCGTTGCAGAGAGCGCGCCCAGCGTCCGGCCGTGGAAGCCGCCCTCGGCCACGACGATCTTTGTGCAGTTCTTACCCTTGTTCGTCGTGCCCCAGCGCCGCGCCAGCTTGATAGCGCCCTCGACCGCCTCGGCGCCCGAGTTGCAGAAGAACGCCTTGTCGGCGAATGAGTTCTTCGTCAGCAGCTCGGCCAGCTTCACCTGGGGCTCGATGAGGTAGAGGTTCGAGGTGTGAACGAGCGTGGCCGCCTGATCGGCAATGGCCTTCGCCACGACCGGGTTGGCGTGTCCCAGGGAAGTCACGGCGATGCCGCTCAGGCAATCGAGGTAGCGATTGCCGTCGGCGTCGATCAGGTAGCTGCCCTCGCCCTTCTCAAAGGCGAGATCGCGCGGGCCGTAGTTGGGAAAAAGAACCTTCTGCGCCCGCCGCGAAATGGACCTGCTCTTTGAACCCGGCTTGAGTCCGGACTTGGCGCTCTTGCTCATGACGAGCTACCCCCATCAGCGACGTTGGTCGGGGCGACGCTCGCCGAGCGTCCCGCCAGAAACATCTCGGTCCCAATACCCATGTCGGTAAAGATCTCCAGCAGCGTGGCGTGGGGAATCCGGCCGTCGATGATGTGGCCCTTGCCCGCGCCTTCGCGCAGCGCCTTGATGCAGCACTGCACCTTGGGGATCATCCCGCCGCCGATGATGCCGTTGGCAATGGCGGCCTCCGCCTCGCGCGCGGTGAGCCGCGAGTAGATCTTGCCGTCCTTGTCTTTGACGCCCTCAACGTCGGTCATGAGGATGAGCTTCTCGGCCTCCAGTGAGGAAGCGAGCTGACCGGCCGCCACGTCGGCGTTGATGTTGTAGGTATTGCCCTGATCATCGGCGCCAACGGGCGCGACGATGGGAATGAACCCGCCGCGTGCAAGGGTGTGCAGGATCTCGGGATTGAGGTGTGCGACCTCACCCACGAATCCCAGGTCACCCGCCGGGGTTCCGTCGGGCGCAGGGGCCAGCTCCATCTTCTTGGCCGTGATCAGACCTCCGTCCTTGCCGGAGATGCCCACGGCCTTGCCGCCGTGCTTCTTGATGAGCGAGACGATGTTCTTGTTCACGCGGCCCACGAGCACTTCTTCGACCACCTGCATGGTCTCGGCATCGGTGACCCGCATGCCCTGAACGAAGTTGCTCTGGACGCCAAGACGCTCGAGCTGGCGGCTGATGGCCGGGCCGCCGCCGTGGACGACGACGACGTGAATGCCGATCAGGTGCAGAAGCAGGATGTCCTCGGCAAAGCTCGACTTGAGCTCTTCCTTGACCATGGCCGCCCCGCCGAACTTGATGACGAAGATCTTGCCCCGGAAGCGCAAAATATAAGGAAGCGCCTCGAGGAGCACCTTGGCTTTTTCGATGTAGCGTTCGACCACCACGATCGCCTGCCTCGCACAAAAAGAAATTCGGGGCCCTTCCGGGCCCCGGAAAGGGCGATTATTGGACCAAACTAGCTGAAATTACAAGATGTACCGGGAGAGGTCCTCATCCTGGACGATGCCGGAGAGGGTGTCGCTGACGTAAGCGGCGTCGATGCGGATGGTTTCCCCCTTGCGCTCTGGGGCGCTGAAGGAGACCTCTTCGAGCAGTTTCTCGAGAATCGTGTGCAGGCGCCGGGCCCCGATATTGGCGGTTCCGGCGTTCACCTTGACCGCCACATCGGCGATTTTCGCAATTCCGTCACCGGTGAACTCGACCGTCACGTCCTCGGTATCGAGCAGCGCGGCATACTGGCGGGTGAGCGCGTTCTCGGGCTCGGTGAGGATGCGCACGAAGTCCTCGTCGCTGAGCGAGTCGAGCTCCACGCGGATGGGGAAGCGCCCCTGCAGCTCGGGAATGAGGTCCGAGGGCTTGGAGACGTGAAAGGCGCCGGCCGCCACGAAAAGGATGTGGTCGGTGCGCACCATGCCGTATTTCGTGTTGACGTTCGAGCCCTCGATGATGGGCAGGATGTCGCGCTGCACGCCCTGCCGCGACACGTCCGGACCGCGCGACGCGTCGCTCCGGCCCGCGATCTTGTCGAACTCGTCGATG